>JAKAMV010000614.1 GCA_021812735.1 Chloroflexota bacterium
CCGGCGCCGCCCCCTACCTCGACTACCGCCCCGCCACCGGCGAGGAGCGCGTCCTGCTCGAGCCCGCGATCGGGGACGCCGCCTGGCTCATCGGGTCAGCTATCGAGCGCCGCGCCCTCGACCACGCCATCGCGTCGCTCACCCGCGCCCACCTCGCCGAGGTCCGCGAGCGCACCCTCGGGCGCATCGAGCGAACACGACGCGAGGTGCATGCCCGCCTCACCTACGAGATCAACTACTGGGACGGCCGCGCCTGGAAGCTCGAGCAGGAGGAGGCAGCGGACAAGGCGGTCAAGCTCCCGAGCCTGCAGGCCCATCGGCGGGCCGACGACCTGCGCAATCGGCTGGCGGCCCGCAACCGCGAGCTCGACCTGGAGGCCCAGATCGACGCCCTGCCACCGGTCGTGGTGGGGGGCGCCATCGTCGTGCCACAGGGCCTGCTCGATCGCCTCGGCGGCCGACCCGCCCACGACGTCGACCTGTTCGCGCGCGAGACCCGGCGGGTCGAGGCACTGGCGATGGCCGCGGTCATGCGTGCGGAAAGGGATGCCGGCCGTTCACCCCGCGACGTCTCGGCCGACAAGCTGGGCTGGGACGTCGAATCACGGGAGCCCCACGGGCGTCTGCGCTTCATCGAGGTGAAGGGCCGCGCCGAAGGCGCCACGACGGTAACGGTGACCCGCAACGAGGTCGCGAAGTCCTTCAACGTCCCGGACCAATGGTTCCTCGCGATCGTCGAGGTGCATGGCGACGATACGGGTGTCGTGACCTACCTGCGCCGCCCGTTCACCCGCACCCTCGAGGACGCCGCGGCGTCGGCCAACTACCCGATCCGCGAGCTGCTCGAGCAGGGCGAGCGCGCGGAGGTGGGAGCATGATGGGCGCGCTGCCGTTCGACCGCTACACGGGCGGCGGTCGCCGGCGGCTGGGCAGGCCGCGCCAGGGCGATCTGACCGCACGGCACGGGTACGGGCCGCCGGTCTTCGCCGAATGCGGCTACGTCTGCGTCTACTGCGGCCTCGACATGGCCGCGACGTTCGAGGGCTGGCTCCAGCTCTCGGTCGACCACGTGATCCCGCGCCAGATGGCGATTCGCGCGGTCGATTCGTATCCCGCCGATCTCGTGGAGGACATCACGAACCTCGTCACCTGCTGCCGGGCCTGCAACGACTTCGGCAACCGGTTCGTCGTCGGCGATCCTGCGCCGACCTCTGACGCTGCGTTCTACGACCTGCGCGATCACGTCTTCGCCGAGCGCAAGGCGATGATCCTCGCCCGGCGCGAGCAGGAGCGCGCGATCTACCTCAAGCTGCCGGCCGCGGGGCCGGGCCGACCACCCACCGCCGGAGAGGACACATGACCGAGGCCGCGCCGGTGAGGCGAAAGCTCATCGAGGTCGCCCTGCCGCTGGAGGCTATCAACGTTGCCTCGGCGCGCGAGAAGTCCGTGCCTCGTCGGGGCCATCCAGCCACCCTCCACCTGTGGTGGGCTCGTCGTCCGCTCGCGGCTTGCCGCGCCGTCCTATTCGCCAGTCTCGTCGACGACCCATCATCCGATCCTGACCGGTTCCCGACGCCGAAGGCCGTCGAGGACGAGCGGACCCGGCTGTTCGGGATCATCGAGCGCCTCGTCCTGTGGGAGAACAGCACGAACGAGACCGTGCTCGAAGAGGCGCGAGCCGAGATCCGGCGTTCCACCGGTGGCAACCCCCCGCCCGTCCTCGACCCGTTCTGCGGCGGTGGCTCGATCCCGCTCGAGGCCCAGCGCCTCGGGCTCACCGCCTACGCGTCCGACCTCAACCCGGTTGCCGTTCTCATCACGAAGGCGCTCATCGAGATCCCGCCCAAGTTCGCAGATCTGCCGCCAGTCCATCCCGACGCACGGCGCGGCGTCGGCGGCACGGGCGCGTGGAAGGGCGCTGCCGGGCTCGCGGCCGACGTGCGTGCCTACGGCGCGTGGATGCGCGACGAGGCCGAGCGCCGGATCGGCTACCTCTACCCGAAAGTGCGCCTGCCCAAGGAGCACGGCGGTGGCGAGGCGACGGCCATCGCCTGGCTCTGGGCGCGAACGGTTACCTGCCCGAACCCGGCCTGCGGTGCCCGGATGCCCCTCGTCAGTTCGTTCGCCCTCTCGACGAAGATAGGCAAAGAGGCTTGGGTCCAGCCGATCGTCGACCGCGCCGCCAAGACCGTCCGTTTTGAGGTGCGCTCCGGGTCCGGGACGCGACCCGAACCGCCCAAGGTCGGCCGAGGGGCTCATTTCCGCTGCCTCGTCTGCGAGCAGATCGCTCCCGATGAGCACGTGAAGGCCGAAGGCCGGGCGAAGCGGATGGACGCCCAGCTCATGGCAATCGTGGCCCAGAGTGTGCGCAATCGGACCTACCTGGCGCCCACCGCGCAGCACGAGGCGATCGCTCGGTCGGCGGAGCCGACGTGGGGTCCCGACGAGGAGATCGCCGATGACCCCCGTGCCCTCTGGACGGTGAACTACGGTCTAGCCCGCTTCCGTGACCTCTTCACGGCGCGCCAGCTCGTCGCCCTCGCCACGTTCAGCGACCTCGTCGGCGAGGCTCGCGAGCTCGTCCTCCGCGATACCGTGGTCGCCGGCCTTCCCGACGACGGCATCCGGCTCGCCGTCGGCGGTACCGGCGCTCCCGCCTATGCCGACGCCATAGTGACGTACCTCGCGTTCGCAATCTCGAAGCTCGCCGACTGGTCATCATCGATTTGCTCGTGGATCACGCCGATCGAAGGAGTCCGAGATACCTTCGCCCGCCAGGCAATCCCAATGGTTTGGGACTACGTGGAGATCAACCCTCTGTCATCGTCGGTGGGCAACTTCCTCAACCACATCGAGTGGGTCGCCGACGGCGTGGACGCGATGCCCGCTGCTGGCGATGCGACCGCCCGTCAGTCCGATGCAACCCTGGTTGCGGGAGGCGTCCACTGGCCAGTGGTTTCGACGGATCCCCCGTACTACGACAACATCGGGTACGCAGACCTGTCCGATTTCTTCTACGTTTGGCTGCGCAGGTCGCTCGGCTCGATCTACCCGGATCTGTTCGCGACCCTTCTAACCCCTAAATCCGCCGAGCTTATCGCGGCGCCCTACCGGTTTGATGGCAGCAGGGAGAGAGCCGAGCAGCACTTCGAGCATGGGCTCGGCGAGGCGTTTCGGCGCACGCGGGCCACCGCCCACCCCGACTACCCCGTCACCGTCTACTACGCCTTCAAGCAAGCGGAATCGGATGACGACGGCGGTCCGACTGCGATCGCGTCGACCGGCTGGGAAACCATGCTTGAGGGTCTGCTGGCGGCAGGGTTCGCGATCGACGGCACCTGGCCGATTCGGACTGAACGTGGTGCCCGAAGCATCTCCATCGGCGCCAACGCCCTTGCCTCTTCGATCGTGCTCGTCTGCCGGCCGCGCGCGACCGACGCAGGGATCACGACCCGCAAGGATCTCGTCGCAGCCCTCAAGCGCGAGCTGCCCGAGGCGCTCCGGACTCTCCAGCACGGCAATATCGCGCCAGTGGATCTCGCCCAGGCGTCGATCGGGCCCGGGATGGCCGTGTTCAGCCGGTACGCCAAGGTGCTCGAGCCCGACGGCTCGGCGATGCGCGTCCGTACCGCGCTCGGGCTCATCAACACGGTCCTCGACGAGATCCTCGCCGAGCAAGAGGGCGAGTTCGATCCCGACACCCGCTGGGCGATCGCCTGGTACGAGCAGTACGGCCTGAAGGACGCCGAGTTCGGGGTGGCGGAGACGCTCTCGAAGGCCAAGGTCACCTCGGTCGGCGGGCTGGTCGAGGCCGGGATCGTGGCCGCCGCGCGGGGTCGTGTGCGCCTCCTGGCCCGGGAGGAGTACAGCCTCGACTGGGATCCCGCGAAGGACCGCCGGGTGCCCGTCTGGGAGGCCACGCAGCGGCTTGTCCGGCTGCTGCTGGAGGAGGGCGAGGTGCCCGCTGGCGAGCTTCTCGCGAAGTTGGGCGGACTCGGCGACGCCGCTCGCGACCTCGCGTACCGCCTGTACGGGATCGCGGAGCGCAAGGGCTGGACCGACGAGGCCCGGGCATACAACGCGCTCGTGGTGGCGTGGACAGACCTCGCCCGTGGAGCCGAGTCGGCCCGCGCGGCGCAGCCCGCACAGGCGAGCCTCGGGCTCGAGTAGGGGACCGCACGATGGCACTGTCGAACAAGGAGCGCATCGGCCGCATGCTCGACGGACTCGTCGCGGGCCTGGGCCCGGTGGTCGAGCAGACGTTTGCCAAGGCGTATGGCCCGACCTGGGTCTCGACCGTCGAAGAGGGCAGGGGCGCGGCCGCCGGCTCGTCGGATCCATCGGACCCGCAGTTCCTCCTGAACGCGCTCTGGTTCCACTGGCAGGACACGCTCGGCAAGACGCTCGGGCAGGCCGAGCGCAACTACGTGGCCGAGCTGCGCGTCACGCGCAACCGCTGGGCCCACGCGGGTGAGAAGCCCTTCAGTGGCGACGACGTGTACCGCGCCTACGACACCGCCGAGCGGCTCCTGCGCTCGGTCGCCTCACCCGCGGCCGACGAGCTCGCGAGGGCCAAGGCCCAGGTGCTCATGGAGAACGCGCTCGCGCAGGCCAAGGAGAGGCAGAAGGCGACCGCGGCCGCCCCGGTCGCCGCGCAGCCGCTGGTCGGTCTCTCCCCCTGGCGCAGCCTCATCACCCCGCACCCCGACGTGGCCGCCGGCCGCTACCGCCAGGCCGAGTTCGCCGCTGATCTCGCCCAGGTGGCCCGCGGCGAGGGCGCGAAGGAGTACGTCGACCCGCGCGAGTTCTTCGCCCGCACGTACCTCACCGAGGGCCTGCGCCTGCTGCTCGCGGGTGCCCTGCGGCGCCTGACGGGGTCGGGCGGCGAATCGGTCATCGACCTGCAGACGACGTTCGGTGGCGGCAAGACGCACTCCATGCTCGCGCTCTGGCATCTCGTCGATCCGACCGTGCCGCTCAACGCGCTGCCGGGCCTCGAGCCGATCCTGGCCGAAACGAAGGTGAGCGCGCTCCCCGCGGTCTCCCGGGCCGCCATCGTGGGCACCGCCCTCTCGCCGATCACGCCCCGGGTGGTCGAGGGGACCGAGATCCGCACGCTGTGGGGCGAGCTGGCCTGGCGGCTCGGTGGCGCCGCAGCCTTCGCGACGCTCGCCGAAGCCGATCGCCAGGGCGTCCCGCCCGGCGCCGACGCCCTGCGCGCGCTCCTCGCCGCATATGCCCCAGTGGTCGTGCTGATCGACGAATGGGTCACCTACGCGCGTCTCCAGTGGGGCAAGGACGCGCTGCCCGGCGGCACGTTCGACGCCGCGCTCTCGTTCGCCCAGCAGCTCACAGGGGCGGTCGACCAGGTGCCAGGGGCGCTCCTCGTCATGTCGCTGCCCTCCTCGCTGATCGAGGTGGGCGGGGAGGGCGGCCAGCGCACGCTCGACGCCTTGAAGCACGTCGTCCACCGGGTGGATGCACCCTGGAAGCCGGCCGCGGCCCAGGAGAGCTTCGAGATCGTGCGCCGGCGCCTCTTCGAGCCGATGGACGCGGACGGACTGCGCCGACGCGACGAGGTCGTGCAGCGCTTCGGCGAGCTGTATGCCGCGCAGGCGGGCAGCTTCCCGCCCGAGACCAAGGAGAAGGCGTACGCGGATCGCCTGCGGGCCTGCTATCCCATCCACCCCGAGCTCTTCGATCGGCTCTTCGACGACTGGTCGACCCTCGAGCGCTTCCAGCGCACGCGCGGGGTCCTGAAACTCATGGCCGCCGTGGTGCACGCCCTGTGGGAGAAGCAGGACGGCAACCTCCTCATCCTGCCCGCCGCCGTGCCGCTCGACGACACCGCGGTGCTGCCGCAGCTCACGCAGTACCTCGACGACGGCTGGCAGCCCATCATCGAGAGCGACGTGGATGGGCCATCCTCGCTGCCCCTGCGCCTCGACCGCGAGAACGCCGGCACGTACGGGCGCTTCTCCGCCGCGCGCCGGGTGGCCCGCACGGTGTTCCTGGGCTCGGCGCCCCTGCCCTCGGCCGCCAACCGCGGCATCGACGACCGGCGCATCCTGCTGGGCTCGGTGCAGCCGGGCGAGACGCCGGCCACCTTCGGCGACGCGCTGCGCCGCCTGGCCGGGCAAGCCACTTACCTCTACGAGAACAACAACCGCTACTGGTATGCCACCCAGCCCTCGGTCAACCAGCTGGCCCGCGACCGCGCCGAGCAGCAGGCGCCCGACCAGGTCGAGATGGAGATTGAGCGCCGTCTCAAGGCCGCCCTCGCCGACCGGGGGCCATTCGCCCGCGTCCATCCCTCGCCCGCCGACGGCTCGGACGTGCCCGACGAGGACGAGGTCGCCCTAG
>JAKAMV010000615.1 GCA_021812735.1 Chloroflexota bacterium
CTGCCGGTCCAGACGGTCGGGCCCACGCTCGGTCCCGGGACCGATCCTTTCCATCCAGCGCTCGGGGCGCTACCTGGCGGTCCCTGCTGCGCACACCAGCGTCCCGGGCGATGGATGGTGGGAACCGGCACATCCGCTGCGCACACCAGCGTCCCGGGCGATGGATGGTGGAAGACGGTCGTGGGAGTCGGCTCCGAGGGGTCTCTGGGCCGCGTCGCGGGGTGAGGGCCTGTCCCACCGCGCTCACCACAGCGCGCGCTGTCGTGGCGCGCGTCGGGCGCGCTGTCCCATGGCTCGCGGCGAGGCGCCTCAGCCCCAGAGGTCGATCTGCGGCAGTCCGGCGGCCCCGAGCGCCTCGTTCAGCTCGGCGCAGTGGTACACGTCGTGGCTGAACACCCGCTGGATGACCCACCCACGCGTGTGGACCCAGTCCGGGCCGTAGTCGTCGCGGCGGATCTCCTCTGTGAGCATCTCGACCGTCCACCGGTCGAGGACGCTCTCGACGATGCGGAACGTCGCATCGAGCGCCGCGACGAGGTCGGCGGCGCCGAGCGGATGATCGAGGTCCTCATCGCCCGGGCACACGTGCGCGGCATCGGTGAACGACGTGGTCGCCGCGCCGCGCTCGCCCGCGAAGTCGCAGAGCCAGAAGACCCGCTGGCAGGCGAGATGGCCCACGGTCGCCCAGATCGGCCAGCGCTCGGGCGACGGCCGGATCGCGAGCTGCTCGTCGGTCATCGTCGCGATCACGCCACGCAGCCGGCGGTCGTATTCGGGCCACACGCTGAAGGCGGGACGGATGGTCGTGTCGCTCATGGCGTCCACGGTACCGCGGCCTTCCCCCGGAAGCGAACGGCGGCGAGCCTACGCCGGGGAGCCGGCGCCGATGGCGCTGTCGACCCGGATGGCCGGCGGGTTCTCGAAATGCTTCTTCACGGCACACTGCTCCGCCGACCGGACGACCGCCTCGGTGTACCGCTCCGGGAAGCCCTCGGGCAGCTCGATCGTCACCTGGACGTCGACGACCATGCCGGTCCTGGGCTCCGTCCGCATACGCTGGACGAGGCGGATGCCGTCCGTCGGGATCCCGCGTTGCCGGCAGAAGCCTAGGACGTAGATGCCCGCGCAGGTCCCGATCGACGAGAGGAAGGTGAGGAAGGGGGTCGGGGCAGAGCCGAGGCCGCCGCCGGACGGCGGCTGGTCGGTGGGCACCACGAACGGCCCGAAATGGGCGTCGACGCGCGCGCCGCCCGGGAAGTCGATGACCATCTCCATCGTGAGGATGTCTCCTTCGAAACGGGGAGGGGCGGCGGTCGACCGCCCCGGTGTCCAGCGGGCCCGTCGGCCGTCGGCAGTCGGTGTCGGCGGCCGTCCTCCGGCCGTCGCCCGGCTATCGGCCACACTTTACTACATGCGCAAATACGCAACATCGCGACCGCGGCCGGCGGGCAGACGCCGGGTTGACACGACCCGGGACCATGGCCACGACGTGACCGCCCGGCTGCTCCTCGAGCGTGGCCCGATCCTCGCCTTCCGCCGACGTGTCGGCGCGCTCGACGAGCGGTTGCCATCCGGGCCGGACTCCCTGCGGACGGCGGCCTGGGCCGGCCTCCAGGACAGCACGCCCCGCGCCGCCCTGCTGTCCATCCATGCTCGGGTCGCGGGGACGGACCCGTTCGCGTGGGAGGACTCCTCGCTGGTCCAGCTGTGGGGCCCGCGGTTCAGTGCGTACGTCGTCGCGGCCGTCGACCTCGCGGTCTTCTCGCTCGGGCGGCTGCCCGAGGACGGCCCGCGGCTTCGCCGGGCCCAGGAGACCGCCGACCGCCTGGACGTGTTCCTCGCCGGCCGCCGGATGCCGTTCGGCCAGGCAGGACGGGCGATGGGCGTGTCCCCGAACATGCTGCGGTACGGGGCGCCGACGGGCCGCGTGCTGATCCGGTGGGACGGCGCGCGGCAGCCCACGGTCTGGACCGTCCCGCCACCCGCTGTCGCGCCCCACGAGGCCCGGCTCGAGCTGGCGCGCCGGTATCTGCACGTGCTCGGACCCGGGACCCCCGCCGCGTTCGCCGAGTGGGGCGGGGTCCGGCCGCCGCGCGCCCGCACGGTCTTCGATGCCCTGGCACCGGAGCTCGTGCCCGTCCGCACGCCGATCGGTGACGCGTGGATCCTGGTCGCCGACGAGCCCGCACTCCGCGAGCCGCCTGCGCCGGCGGCGACCGCCCGGCTGCTCCCCAGCGGCGACGCGTTCTACCTGCTCCAGGGCAGCGACCGCGACCTCCTCGTGCCCGACGCGGCTCACCGGGGCGAGTTGTGGACGCCCCGCGTCTGGCCCGGCGCGCTCCTCGTTGGTGGAGAGGTCGTCGGGACCTGGCGACGCGCGCAGGAGTCCGTGACGCTCCAGCCCTGGCGCCGCCTATCACGAGCCGAGCGTGACGCCGTCGTGGAAGAGGCGGCGTCGCTGCCGCTGCCGGGTCCCCGCGGACCGATCGCGGTGACCTGGAAGGACTGACGGCGGGCCGTCAGCCAGCCTCGCCCGCCACCGGTCGACGTCCTCGTTCGGCGCCGGCTGGATGTCAAAGATAGTTGACACCGTGTTGGCTATCTTGTACATTGCCGATGTCAACGATGTTTGACATGGGAGACGCCGATGGCATTCCTGGAGAAGAGCAACTGGGTGGTGATCGTCGTCGCCGTGCCGACGCTCATCGTGTACCTGGCCCTGGTCGTGCCGCAGGTGCTCGGCAAGCCGATCGCCGAGGTCGCCTGGGTCCAGCCGATGATCCTCGCCATCGTCGGCTTCATCGTGGCCAACGTCCTGGGCAACGTCGTGGCCGCGGCCTCGAACCCGGGCGAGGCGGACAGGAACGACGAGCGCGACAGGGAGATCGACCGTGTCGGTGAGCGGATCGGCAACTGGCTGATCGCCGCCGGCTCGATCGCCGCGCTCGTGCTGGCGATGGCCATGGCCGACCAGTTCTGGATCGCCAACGCGATCTACCTGGGGGGCATGGCGGGAGCGATCCTGAGCTCCACCACCAAGATCGCGGCCTACCACGGGCCGTTCCAGCGATGGTGAGGCCGACGCTCGTCACCAACTCGATCCGCTCGCTGCGGTTCGCCAGCGGCGAGATGACCCAGGCGGACCTGGCCGAGCGAGTCGGGGTGACCCGCCAGACGATCATCGCAATCGAGCAGGGCAAGTACTCGCCCACGCTCGAGATGGCCTTCCGTATCGCCCGGGTCTTCCGCGTGCCGCTCGACGAGGTCTTCCAGTACTCGGACGACCAGGCATGACCAGCCGAACACCAGCCCCGGCGCCCGCCGGACCCCGCAACCAGCCTCACACCGATCAGGAGGACACCATGTCTGCAGCCACGCCCTCGACGAAGACCCCGTCCCTGCCACCGCGCTGGTTCATCCGCTCGTTCTGGGTGGGGCAGCGGGCCGTCTACTCCCTGACACGCGGCCGGCTCGGCCTCCGCCATGCGACCGAGACGCGGTGGGGGATGATGCGCCTGCGGACGATCGGGCGCCGCACCGGCGAGGAGCGGATCGCCATCCTCGGCTACTTCGAGGATGGCCCGGACCTCGTCACCATGGCCATGAACGGCTGGGGCGATCCCGAGCCCGCCTGGTGGCTCAACCTGCAGGCGCATCCCGACGTGACGGTCGATCTGCCGGGTGGGTCGCGGGCCGTCCGCGGCCGGGCCGCGAGCGCCGAGGAGCGCCCCCGCCTGTGGGCCCGGTGGGCCGTCTACGACAAGGATCTCGACGCCTTTGCTGCCCGGCGCTCACGCGAGACCGCGGTCGTCATCCTGTCGCCCCGACCCGAGTAGAGGTCTGATGACCCCCGGGCGGCGTGGTGAGCCCGGTCCTCAGCTCGCCGCCTTCTTCACGAGCTCGCTGATCCTCGCCTCGTCGGCGGGGGTCAGCTCCGTCAGCGCGAAGGCGACCGGCCACATGGTGCCGTCGTCGACCTGCGCGTCCGGCTGGAAGCCGAAGGTCGCGTACCTCACCTTGAACTTCGACGCGGCCTGGAAGAAGCAGATCACCTTGCCGTCCATTGCGTACGCCGGCATCCCATACCAGGTCCGCGGCGAGAGGGACGGTGCGCTGGCCATCACGATCGCGTGGATCCGCTGGGCCATGGCGCGATCGGGCTCGGGCATCTCGGCGATCTTCGCGAGTAGCTCGCCCTCGCCGTCCGCCTTGTCGGCGCGCTTGCCGCGGCGCGCGGCCGCCTTCATCTCCCGGGCGCGCTCCTTCATCGCGGCCCGTTCATCGTCCGTCCATCCCTCGACCGGCTCGTCCATCGCGGTGGTGTCGCTGGTCGTCTTCTGCGTGGCCTTCATGGCAGGTACTCCTTTGCGCCGGTGGACAGGGTCGGGAGTCAGCGGCGTGGCTGGCTGATCCGGACCAGGTTCCCGGCCGGGTCGCGGAAGGCGCAGTCCCGGACGCCGTAGGGCTGGTCCATCGGCTCCTGGACCACCTCGGCGCCGGTCGCCTGCACGCGCTCGAAGGCCGCGTCGACATCGGCGGTCGTCAGCACCAGCCGCCCGAGGAGGCCCTTGGCGAGCAGGTCGCCGAGCGCCGTCCGGTCCACCGGGGAGATGCCGGGGTCGGCGGCCGGGGGCTCGAGCACCACGCTGACGTCGGGCTGCGAGGGCGACCCCAGGGTCACCCAGCGCATGCCGTACGCGCTGACGTCGTTGCGGACCTCGAAGCCCAGCGCGTCGCGGTAGAACGCGATCGCCGTGTCATGGTCGTCGACCGAGAGGAAGCAGTTCTGCAGCGAGATGTCCATGCGCCCGAGACTACCCGCCCTCCGCCGGGGCCGCTTCTCGATTCCTGACCGGTCGCAGCGCCCCCCGCACCAGGCAGGCGGGCAGCGGTTCCGCCCACGAATGGTCCCGGGCCCGATAGGCGCTCGGGGTCTCCCCGACGAGCTCGGTGAAGCGGGTGCTGAAGGTCCCCAGCGACGAGCAGCCGACCTCGAAACAGACCTCGGTCACGGTGAGGTCGCGCCGCAGCAGGGCCATGGCCCGCTCGATGCGCCGGGTCATCAGGTAGCTGTAGGGGGTCTCGCCGTAGGCGGCGCGGAAGCTCCGCGAGAAGTGGCCGGACGACATGCAGGCGGTGCGGGCCAGCGCCTCCACGTCGAGCGGGCGCGCGTACTCCCGATCCATCTGGTCACGCGCGCGCCGCAGCCGTACCAGGTCGTCGCGATGCATGGCGGGCACCATACCAGCCCGGCTGCCGGATGCCCGGACGGTGGCAGCGCCCGCCGCGAAGAAGGGCCCGGGCGGCCGGCACGACCGCCTCTCCGCGCGGCTCCCGACGCCGGCCGGCCGGCCGCCCTCACGCCTCGATGACCGGCGCCACGGGGTAGGGCACGAGGATCTCGCAGCCACTCCCGGTGACCCGGTAGATGTCCTCGTGGCGGACGCCGCCGAAGCCCGGGATCGCCAGCACCGGGTGGCCGATCGTCATCGTCATGCCGTCTCGCAGCGGCACGTTCCGGTGCGGCGGGATGATCGTGGACGCCGGGATCTCCTCGAACCGCAGGCCGATGCCATGGCCGATGCCGAGGACTTGATGCTCGGCGAGCCCGCGCTCCGCGAGGACTGCACCGACGACCGCGTCGAGGTCGGCGACGGTGGCGCCGGGACGCATCGCTCCCCGGACGGCGGCGATGACCGCGGCGTAGGCGTCGAGCAGCGCCTGCTGGCGCTCGCTGGGCGGGCCGACGACGAACGAGCGAGCGAGGTTGGCGCAGTAGCCCTCGACCTGCGGCGTGAGGTCGATGACGACCAGGTCGCCGCGCTCGAGCGGGCGCGGGCTCTGTCGGCCGTGGAGCATGCACGTCTCAACGCCGAACGTCACGTAGATCGGCGTGCTCGTGCGCTCCGCACCGGCCCGCATCATGGCGTAGAGCGCCTCGGTCGCGACCTCGTGGGCCGTGACGCCCGGTCGCAGGAGCTCGCGGGCACGATCCATGCCGACGCCCGCGACCCGTTGGGCCTCGGCCATCGTCGCCAGCTCGTCGGAGTCCTTGACCATGCGCAGCGGGTCCATGACGGGGTCCGAGGAGACGACCTCGACCCCCGGGCTCACCCTGCGGAGCAGCTCCACCAGGAACGCGGGCGTCTCGAACCACATCTGGACGCCCACCTTCGGTCGCTCCGGCCCGACGTGCCCGACCCGGGCGGCGATCTCACGCAGGAGCCCGGTGACCTCGTGGATCTGGCCACCCACCGAGCCGAACACGCGGACGTCGCCATCGCCCATCCCGCTCGCGGCCAGACTGCCCCGGATCTCGGGCTCCTCGCCGGTGAAA
>JAKAMV010000022.1 GCA_021812735.1 Chloroflexota bacterium
CCCACGTGACGGCCGTCGGGCTGGCCACGACGATCTTCTGGAACAGCGGGAACTTCGACGAGCTCGACTGGAGGTAGACGGGCTGGAGGTAGACCAGCGCGTTGCCGACCGGCACGACGATCAGGTTGCCGCGCACGACCGAGCTGCCGCTCTGGTTCCAGAGCGTGATCTGGGCGCTGATCGTCGGGTCGGCGTCGATCCGCGATTCGATCTGCACCGGCCCGAAGACCGTCTGGTCGGACGGGAACTGGTAGACCCGCACGGCCCCGTAGTTGGGCGCGTCGTTGCGGGCCGCCACCCAGGCCACCATGTTCGGCCGGCTGGCGGCGATCATCGGCTGGAGCAGCAGGAACTCCGCCTTCGGTTCGTCGGGCAGCCGCATCACCACGTAGTAGGCCTCGGTCGGCAGGCTCTGGTTGTTGCCCGAGTCGGCCGGCACGGTCCACAGGTCGGTCTTGTTGAAGAACGTCAGCGTGTCGGTCACGTGGTACTGGCCGTACATCCGCGTCTGGACGTTGAACAGCTCCTCCGGCACGCGGAGGTGCGCCTGGAGGTCCGAGGGCATGTCCGACTTCGGCTGGAACAGGGTCGGGAACACGCCCTGCCAGGCGCGAATGATGGGGTCGGTCGGGTCGCTCACGTAGAAGTGGAGCGTCCCGTCGTAGGCGTCCATCGTGATCTTGACGCTGTTGCGGATGTAGTTGAACTGGTCGTTGGCCAAGCCGGAGTCCCCGCCCAGGGACGACCCGTCGAACGAGTTGGCCTGCGGGAAGCGGTCGCTGATCATGTACGCATCCTGCACATAGACGAGCCGGCCGTTCTCGATGACGAGGTACGGGTCCTTGTCCAGTCGCAGGAACGGCGCGATCAGGCTGATCCGGTCATCGAGCGTGCGGTGGAACAGCAGCTGGCTCTGCGAGGTGATCTGGTCCGAGATCAACAGGTTCAGGTCCTGGAACCTGGCCGCGAACATCAGCCGGCTGAACATGTTGTCCAGCGGAACGCCGGAGGTGCCCGTCCAGCGAGTGGTGCTGTCCTCTCCGCCGTTCCCCGCCGGGATGTCGAACTCGTTCTGCTGGGCGCCCACCACGACGTAGTGGTTGTCCGTCTCGCCGAAGTAGATCCGCGGCTGGGTCACGTTCGGGGCGCCATTGGACGAGACCGGCGGCAGGTTCTTGATCCACAGCTCCGGCTGGCCCTCGGACGTGACCTGGTTGACCGGCACCATCGCCACGCCCACGCCGTGGGTGTAGACGATCCGCTGGTTGACCCAGCCCGAGCCGATCTGGTCGGTGGCCAGCTCGCGGCCCGACAGCATCACCTGCCGCAGGTCCCCCTTGATCACGTAGCGGTCGGTGTCGACGTCCGTGAACGAGTAGTACTGGCGGACGGTCTGGAGCTGGTCGAGCGTCTGCTGGAGCGGGCGGTAGTCCCACAGGCGCGCGTTGGCGAACGTGTCCGCCTCGGACGTCAGGTCGGAGGCGGTGAGCTGGCCCGTCCCGTTGTAGGGCGTGCCGTTCCACTGGTTCAGCCCGAACGCGAGCCGCGTCATCGCGATGTTGTTGCCGATGTACGGCTGCTCCTGGGCGTACTGGTTGGGGTCCACGGTGAACCGCTGGATGATCTCGGGATAGACGCTCCCCAGCAGGATCGAGGCCGTGAACCACACGCCCACGACCAGGCCCAGGGGCCACATCCAGCGCGTGAAGGCGCCGGCCACGAGCAGCGCCCCGGCGACGCCGGACAGCACGGTCAGGACGTCGTAGGCCATGAACCGCGCGGTGGCGTCCGTGTAGGCGACGCCCGTCGCGACGCCCGCCTGGCTGTACACGAGCTCGTACTTGTCGAGCTGGTAGCCGAAGGCGATGGACAGCAGGTACAGCCCGCCGATGATCGCCAGGTGCACGCGGACCCTCGTGACGAACACCTCGCCGCCGCGCATGGCCGCCACAAGGTACCGGGCGCCGGCGACCAGCAGGGCAGCCAGGAGGCCGCCGTTGACGACGGTCTGGAGCAGCCGCCAGAACGGCAGCTCGAACAGGAAGAAGCTGATGTCCTTGCCGAAGATCGGGTCGGTGACGCTGCCGGTGGACGAGTACGGGACCCGGTGGATCCACAGCTGGATCGTGTCCCAGGCGCCGGAGAGGGCGCCGGCCACGCCGAGCGCCACCAGCAGGGACACGCCCGCGATGGCCCACGTCGCGAGCGGGGTCAGGTCGGGCACCTCGCCCTCGAAGCCGCCGCCCATTCGGAGCCCCGGGCCGAACGGGGAGCCGGGCCCGAACGGGCCGCCGTTACCGAAGGGCGTGTCGCCGCGCAGGCGGGAGTTGTGCTCCGCCTGTCGCTGCTGCTCGGCCAGGCGGTCCATCGTCGCCTTGAAGCGGCCTGGCCGCGCCGCGTCGTAGGGCGGCACCAGCCGACCCGCCAGCCACAGATTGACGAGCAGGAGCACGAGGGTGACGACGAGGCCGAGGACGAAGAGGCTGGCCTGCGCGCCGAGCCGCGTCCAGAACACCGAGTCGAAGCCGACGCTCTTGTACCAGGCGACGTCGGTCCAGAGGTTGGCGAACGTCCCGAACAGGAGCAGGAACGCGACGATCGCCGCGACGACGATGACGAGGCCGGCGCGCCGGACCAGCTGCCGCACCGAGGGCGGCTGCGCGCCGTCGCTGGGACCGCCCACGGGACGGGGCGGGCGATTGCCGCGACCGCCTCCCGTGGTGCGGCGCCGCATCCGGACCGGCTCCTCGAACCGCGGATCGTGCCGGTCGCCGGCCTCTTCGGTCTCGCCGGCCTCTTCGGTCTCGCCGCCGCCCGCCGTGTGAGCGTCCTTCTCGTCGGGTTGGTCGGCTCCGCCGTCCACGCCTCGGCCCTCAGCCTCCGCGCGCCGGCGCTCCAGCTCGCGCTTGAACTCGTCGAACAGATCGCCCATGGATGCGAGTCTATTCCCCTCGCCGCGCCGAGGCGGCCGTGGACGCGTGTCCGGCCCGCCCTCAGCGGCCGCGGAGCGACTCCACCGCGCGCCGGAAGGCCGCCAGGACACGGTCCGCGAGCTGGTTGGGCCCGAGGGTGGCCGCCAGCGCGGGCTCGAACTGGAACGCTGTCCGGATGACGAGCGGGCAGCGCCACGGCTGGGCGTCGTCCTCGGGCAGGTACAGCGGGACCAGGCGCATCGACCAGCGGCCGTCGACCTCCCGGATCAGCCCCGACAGGTTGCCCGCCAGCGACGGGCCGAGGTGGTGCAGCGGGGGCTCCGGCGGCGGGCCGGCGGCGGGCCCCACCTCGCGGAAGCTGACGACGCCCCCGTCATCGGTGACCCACAGCACGGCAAGCCACCAGTCGTCAGGGCCCTCCTGCGGCCGACTCATGCCCGCCGACAGGCGCCGATCGCCGACGCGGACCTCGTGCTCGCGGATGTAGGAGGCACCGGGATGGGGCAGGCGCTCGGGCATCGGCCGAGGATACCGTCGCGGAGGCGGGCTGGACGGGAGGCGGCCCGATCAGCTCGAGGTGGGCGCTCCGGCGGACGGATCGGGGGGCGGCGCGTCGGCCTCGCAAGTGTCGGCCCCGCCAGCATCGGCGACCGCGCCATCGGCCTCGGCATCGGCGGGCGCGTTGAGCTGGTCGAGGTGGATCCCGCGCTCCGCCAGCACGTCGGACTTGAGCGCCACCGACTCGGCCACGGCGTCAGCCTGCTCGGCCTCGAACTGGAGGCGGAGCATCTCGCGGCGCACCGCGTCCCGGGGCGGCGCCAGCGACTCAGCCGATTCGGTGCCGGTGGTCTCGGGCAGGTCGCGGCCGGTCAGGAAGCCCAGCAGTCCGCCGCGCGATCGTCCGGCCTCGGACCGGGCGCGCAGGATGGCCTCCGCGTCGAGCGCGGTGACGCCGGGAAGATTGGGCTCGGCGCCGGACTCGTGGATCAGCTGGGCGCTGCATGACGGGCACTTGTCGGCCGCCGGGTCGGGCAGGACGGCGGAGCACCACGGGCAGCGGCTCTCAGACGGGCTCATCGGCTCGGACATGCGCGAATTGTGGACCCCCGGAATGCGGTTGACACCCCTGACTTGACTGGTACGAGACTCCCACCCGCCCGCTGCGGTCCCGGCCTCGCCGACTCCCCCGGCCAGCCGGCACGGCGCGCCCGACTGCGGGTCTGGAGCGCGCTGCCGACGATCGTGCGCGCCCTGCCGATCGGCGGCTCAGCGCCTCACTCCCACTCGATGGTCGCCGGCGGCTTGGACGAGATGTCGTAGACCACCCGGTTGACGCCCGGCACCTCGTTGACGATGCGCGACGAGATCTTCCCGAGCACGTCGTAGGGGAGCTTCGCCCAGTCGGCGGTCATGCCGTCCTCGGACGTCACGGCGCGGATCGCCACCACGTTGGCGTACGTGCGGCCGTCGCCCATCACCCCCACCGAGCGCACCGGCGTCAGGATCGCGAACGACTGCCAGACGCTCCGATACAGCCCGGCCGCCTTGATCTCGTCGATGACGATCCAGTCCGCGTCGCGCAGGGTGTCGAGCCGCTCGGCCGTGACCTCGCCGATGATCCGGATCGCGAGGCCCGGACCGGGGAACGGCTGGCGCTGGACCATCGCCTCGGGCAACCCGAGCGCCGTGCCCACCAGGCGGACCTCGTCCTTGAACAGGTAGCGCAGCGGTTCGATCAGCTGGAACCGCAGATCTGCGGGCAGGCCGCCCACGTTGTGGTGCGTCTTGATCTTCTGGGCGGTCTTCGTCTCGGCCGTGGCCGACTCGATGACGTCCGGGTACAGCGTCCCCTGGGTCAGGAAGTCGATCCGGCCGAGTCTGGCCGCCTCCTCCTCGAACACCCGGATGAACTCGTCGCCGATGATCCGGCGCTTCTGCTCTGGATCAGTCACGCCGGACAGGCGGGCGAGGAACCGCTCGCGCGCGTCCACCATGACCAGGTTCATGCCCAGGTTGGCCTCGAACGTGGCGCGCAGGAGGTCGGACTCCTTCTTGCGCATGAGGCCGTGGTCCACGTAGATGCACGTGAGGCGGTCGCCGACCGCGCGGTGCACGAGCGTCGCCGCGACCGACGAGTCCACGCCACCGGACAGCGCGCAGATGACCTTGCCGTCCGAGCCTGTCTCGCGGGCGTGCCGGTCGACCCGCTCGCGGATCTCGGTGACCGTGGTCTCGATGAAGTTGGCGGGCGTCCAGGCGGGCGAGATGCGCGCGATGCCGGTGACGAAGTTGCGCAGGATCTGCCGGCCGCGCGGCGTGTGGACCACCTCGGGGTGGAACTGGATGCCGTACAGGTTGCGGCCCGGCGCCCGGAGGCCGGCGAACGGCGTGGAGTCGGTCTGCGCAGTCGCCTCGAATCCTTCGGGCAGCCGCGTGATCGAGTCGCCGTGGCTCATCCAGACCGGCTGCTGCGGTCGAGGCCCTCGAACAGCCCCTCGTCCCGGGTCACCTGGACCGTGGCCGGCCCGTACTCCCGCTTCGACGACGGCTTGACGTCGCCGCCGAGCTCGAGCGCCATGAGCTGGGCGCCGTAGCAGATTCCCAGGACCGGCACGCGGCCGCTCCAGATCGACGCGTCGGCCTTCGGCGCGCCCTCGTCGTAGACGGACATCGGGCCGCCCGAAAGGATGATCGCCCGCACGCCGCGACGCTCCAGCTCGGCCAGCGGCGTGTCGTGGGCCAGCAGCTCCGAGTACACGTTCAGCTCGCGGACGCGGCGGGCGATCAGCTGGGCGAACTGGCTGCCGAAGTCGAGGACGGCGACGACGCCCGGCTCCGGCTCCAGGGCCGCGACCGGCGGGTCGGTGGGGGCGCGTTCGGGGGCCGGGGCGTCCAGCGCGACCTCGAGATAGGCCTCCACCTCCGCGTCGTCGGGCGCCAGCACGCGGTGGCCCGCGTTGGCCGCCTCGCCGTGGACGGTCTTGCCCCGCTGGGCCGCGCTGTCCGCGGCGCCCGCCTCCCCGCCGGCGACCTCCCGTCCCGACTGCTGGTCCTCGTCCGGCTCGGTCAATGGGGCCCTCCCGCGCTGACGTGCGATCGTGTGCGGCAAGTCTACCGGCCGGGGACGCGGCCGATCATGCGGGGGCATCCCGGAGGCTACGAATGACCTACTCGATCGTCGCGCTCGACCCCAACACCGGCGACCTCGGGGTCGCGGTCCAGACGCGCTGGTTCAACGTCGGCCCGGTCGTGCCGTTCGTGGAGCCCGGCGTGGGCGCGGTCGCGACGCAGTCGTTCAGCGAGCCGGGCCACGGCTGGAACGGGATCCGGCTGATGCGCGCGGGCCGGCCCGCCCCCGAGGCGCTGGTCGAGGTGCTCGCCCACGACGCCGACGAGGCGGTCCGGCAGGTGGGCATGGTCGACGCGGCGGGGCGGTCGGCGGCGCACACGGGGTCGAGGTGCGTCCGCTTCGCGTCGCATCTCACGGCCGAGGGCGTCAGCGTCCAGGCCAACATGATGGAGCGGCCAACCGTTCCGGCCGCCATGCTGGACGCATTCCTGGCGACCCCTGGCGCGCTCGCCGGCCGTCTGTTCGCCGCGCTCCTCGCAGCCGAGGCGGAGGGTGGCGACGTCCGCGGCCGGGAGTCGGCGGCGATCGTCGTGGCGCCAGGTCGGCTGCCTGACGGGACGGCGCCGATGCCGTGGAGCCGGACCGTGGACCTGCGGGTGGAGGACCATCGCGCCCCGCTCGACGAGCTCGATCGGCTGCTCGGCATCGGCCGGGCCTATGACGCCCTGGACGTGGCCGAGCGCGCGGCCCTGGCTGGCGACCCGGCCGCGGCGGCCGAGGCGTACCAGCGCTCGAGGCAGCTTGCCCCCGAGGACGATCAGGTCCTGCTCTGGGCCGCCGTCGGGATGGCGATGGCCGGCCGAGTGGACGAGGCTCGCCAGGCCCTCGCCGGCGCGTCGGCCGTGGAGCCCCGAGCCGGGGAGCACCTCCGGCGGTTCGCTGAGGCAGGGCACCTGCCCGGAGGCGATGCCACGCTCGACGCGCTGGGCCTGCGCTGATCGAGGGCCGGCACCGCCAGCCGGGTCCCGGCGGGCGGGCTCCGTCAGCGCGGCACGCTGACGAGCTCCTCCCAATACCGCGCCACGGTGCGGATCGCCGTCTCGTAGTTGCGCAGGTCCATCGACTCGTTCGGGGCGTGGGCGTTGTCGTCCGGCGGCGTGAAGCCGAGCAGCACGACCGGGAGCCCGAGGATCGACTCGAAGCTGGCGGCGACCGGGATCGAGCCGCCCTCGCGCACGTACAGCGGCGCCTGGCCGAACGTGGCCTCGAGGGCCCGGGCCGCCGCCTGCGTCGCGGGGTGGTCCATCGGCGTCAGGCTCGGCCGGCCGCCCGAGAGCTCCTGGACGCTGACCCGGACGCCCTGCGGCGCGACCGCGAGGACCCGGTCGCGCAGCAGCTCGAAGACCCGTTCCGGGTCCTGGTCCGCCACCAGCCGGCATGACACCTTGGCGTGGGCGTGCGCCGGGATGATCGTCTTGGTGCCCTCGCCCGTGAAGCCTCCCCAGATCCCGTTGACGTCGAGGGTCGGCCGGGCGCCCCGGCGCTCGACCGTCGTGTAGCCCGCCTCGCCGAACAGGGCCGGCAGACCCAGCGCCGCGAGGTAGGCGGCCTCGTCGAAGGGGAGCGCCGCGAGCGCCGCCCGGTCGGCGTCCGAGAGCGGCACCACCTCGTCGTAGAAGCCCGGGACGAGGATCCTGCCGTCGGGTCCCTTGAGGCTGGCGATGATCTCGCACAGGGCGTTGACCGGGTTCTGGACGGCGCCGCCGAAACTGCCCGAGTGGACGTCGACCGCCGTCCCCTCGACGTCGATCTGGGCGCACATGATCCCCCGCAGGCCGATCGTGATCGCCGGCAGGTTGCCGTCGAAGAAGCCCGTGTCGGAGATGACGGCCACGTCGGCGGCCAGCCGGTCACGGTTCGCCTCGAGCCAGCCGTCGAGGTGCTCTGAGCTCGACTCCTCCTCGCCCTCGAACACGAAGCGCAGATTGACCGGCAGCCTGCCCCGGGTGGCGAGCAGCGCCTCGACGGCCTTCAGGTGGATGTGGACCTGGCCCTTGTCGTCCGACGCGCCCCGGGCCAGGATCCGATCGCCGCGGACGATCGGCTCGAAGGGGGCCGACTCCCACAGCTCCAGAGGATCCACGGGCTGGACGTCGTAGTGGCCGTACACGACGGCGGTGGGGGCGCCCTCGGCGTGCAGCCAGTCGCCGTACACGATGGGGTGGCCGCCGGTCTCGCCGACCTCGACGTGCTCGACGCCGATGCGCTGGAGCTCCGCGGCGATCCACTCGGCGGCTCGCCGGCAGTCGCCCGCGTGCTCGGACAGCGTGGAGATCGAGGGGATCCGCAGCAACTCCACGTACGAGGCGCGGCGCGCGTCGCGGGTCGCGTCGAGGAAGGCGTCGAGGGCGGGGTCGGTCATCGCGGAGGTCCTCCGAAGGGGCGTCGAGTATCGGTCAGCGGTCCCGGTGGCTCGCCGGGTCGAGCGGGGTCGGCTCGGCCTGGCCGGGACGCTCCCACCAGACGAGTCCGGGCGGCAGCGGACGTGCAGGCGCCGGGACGTCGGCGGGCTCGACAGGGCGGCGGGGAACGAGCGGGTGGCCCAGCGCGAGCAGGAGGTCTGGCCGCACGTCGTGCGGGAGCCCGAGGGCCGCCCGGACGGCCTCCTCGCTGAACGAGGTCACGGGGCAGCTCCCGAGAGCCAGGGCGTGCGCGGCGATCATCATGGTCATCGCCGCCGTGCCGACGTCGATCAGGGTCGTCGTGTCGTGGTCGAGCTGGACCAGCGCCTCGGCGGCCCGCGAGGCGTCCGTGCAGACGGCGATGACGGCCCGCGGCCGGCCGAGGATCCCGGGCGCCGCCGCGCGGAGCCGGGTGAGGGCGGCGGGATCCCGCACGACAAGGAAGCGGTGGATCCGGCGGTTGCCCCCGCTGGTCGCCCAGCGGCCGGCCTCGAGGATGGCCCGCAGGTCGTCGTCGGCGACCGGGAGGTCTGCGAACTCGCGGGTCACGCGACGGCTACGGATCACGCCCAGGACGGTGGCTGCGCGCTGCCGGTCATCCACCGCCGGAGCCCCCTGCCCGGTCCCGGGCGACTAGGTGGTCGGCGATCTCGCGGCTCGCCCCGCGCAGGAACGCCAGGTACGCCTCGCGGTCCCGGGTGTCACCCATCTTGCCCGCCTCGAGCCGCGCCGCGTACGCCTCGAGCCATGCCCGCCGCTCCCCCTCCGCGCCGGCGGCGAGCAACGCCGCCAGCCGGGACGCGGCGTCGGCCAGGCGGAAGATGCCGTAGTCGTACGGCTCCGAGTAGCACAGCTCGGCGCTGGCCACGAGACGGGCCAGCAGGACGAGCGCCTCGGACCCGCTCACGGCGATCGGGTCGGCCACCCCCGGGCGCCGCCCGGCGGCCCCACTGCCCGGGGCGGCGTCCCCGTCGTGTCGGGCCACGGCCGTCAGTACCCCGCGACGCCCATGGCCCGGCACAGCCCCGCCAGCTCGGGGTGGACGTACCGGCCGCTCTCCTCGATCAGCACGTCGTCGAACCAGACTGACGGACGCAGCAGCACCCCGTCGCTGTGGATCGGCGAGCCGAGCTCGGTGGCGCCGATCCCGAACTGCATGCAGCCGAAGATCCGCTCGTCCTCGAGGATCCGCCCGGTCGGCCGGGTGACGCCCGGGTTGAAGCCGTAGCAGGCGTGGTCCATCAGGAGCGCCGCCCGGTTCTCGAATCCGTGCAGCCAGCGGTCGTAGAAGGCTGCCTCCGGCCCTCCCTCGATGCGGGTGGCGTAGCCGCCCTCGATGGTCAGCCGAACGGGGCTGCGCAGGATGCCGATCTCGGCCGGCGGCCAGATGCAGCCGTCGTAGACCATGACCCCCTCAAAGCTCTCGCGGTACGCCATCGGCCCCGACTGGCCGCCCAGCATCTGGGGGTACCCGCCGTGCTTCTCCTCCTCCCAGAAGGGATCCCCCTCCTTGTCCACCGTCATCCGCAGGTCCGTGCCCAGCGCCGTGGTCAGCCGGATCGTGTCGGCGGCCTGGGACATGCGGTACAGGACGCGCGCCATCTCCTCGAGCGGGCCGTACGCGGGCCGGCCGATCGTCCGGACCATCATGTCGGCGTCCATGCCGGTGAGGCAGACGTAGATGCACCCCCCGTCCACCGCGGCGTGGTAGGCGGGGCTGTAGAGCTGGTAGGCGACCGCGAAGTCGATCCACACATCGGCACCCAGGGCGGCCTGCGACAGCGGCTTGGGCGGCTCGCGCATCGGCTCCGGCAGCGTCGGGTAGGTGATCAGGGTCGGCACCCCGCCGACGGCGAGCACCGCGCCGGCGGTGGCGTGGGCCACGCGCGAATCACCGGCGGTGTCCACCGAGATCAGCACCTGGTCGCCGCGCCGGACGGGCCGGACCTCGGTGACCAGCTTGTGGGCCGCGGCGGCCAGCTCCATCCCGTAGAAGTCGTCGCGCGGCTCGTTGCCGATGAGCAGGTCCATGAGCAGTCTCCGGGTGCGATGGATCAGCGCCGACGACCCCATCGGCCGCCGAGCGGAACGTCAGTCGTTGAACGGCAACGGGACGGGCCAGCGGGCGCCCGCGACGTAGGGCCGGCCGTAGGTCCGACGGCTGTGGCGCAGGCCGAGCGAGACCAGCCCCTCCGCGGTCTTCATCGCGACCGGCGGCGGGTCGAGCACGGGAACCTCGCAGCCGCGTCGGGCGAGCTCCGCCTGGACCCGGGGAGCGAACCCCGCCAGGCCCGTGCAGCCGGGGATCAGCACGTGGGCGCCGTCCTCGCGCACGGCCGCCTCGGCCACCGCGGCGACGGCGTCGAACGTGGCGCCGTCGTCCGACGCCAGGTCGAGGACCGGGATGTTGAACGAGCGGACGGAGGCGAGCTTGCCGGCGAGGCCGTAGCGCAGCGCCTGGTCCTCCACGTACGGGATCAGCGAGTCGACGACGGTCAGGACCGAGAACCGGTGCCCGAGCATCGCCGCGGTGTGCATGCTCGCCTCGGCTGGACCGACCACGGGGATCCCGACAGCTTCCCGGCAGGCCTCGACGCCAGGATCGCCCATGCAGTCGACGATCACGGCGTCCGCGCCGGCCCGCTCGGCCTCGATCGCCTTGGCGATGATGTCCGGCGCCACCAACGCCATGGCGACGTGGCCCTCCACCGAGGGCGTGCCCCAGTCGAGCGTGACGATGCTCACCTCGGTCCCGGGGCCCGCGGCTGCCCGGTAGGCGTCGAGCGTCTCCTGCTCCCAGCTGGTGGTGATGACGGGGTTGATGACACGGATGTGCATCGCGCTCTCCTGACGCCCGGACCCTAGATCCGGCCGAGCAGCTCCTCGATCGGCCGGTAGTCGATGTCGAACCCGAAGTACCGGGGCCCGGCGCAGGCGAGACCACGCTCGCCGCGGAAGGCCTCGAGGCCGCGGATCCCGACGGCCGCCACCTCCGCGCCGACGTCGATCAGCGTGTTGGTGAAGCCCTCGCCCGTGGTGCGGTCCGCGATCGTCACCAGGTCCGGGCTGCAGATCCAGGGCACGCCGTCAAGCCAGGTGACGTGGTTCTCGTTCTTGAACCACACCTCGAGGACGTGGCCGGAGAAGCGGCCGCTCCCCTCGACGGTCGTCGTCCCGAACATGTACCCGTCGCGGTCCTCCCAGTCCTTCTTGCTGACCCGCCCCTCGAACAGGAGGTGCCCGCCGGTCACCTGGATCGCGGCGGCGATCGGGTCGCCGCCCGTCTCACGCGCCGAGCGGATCGCCCGGCCCAGCTCCAGGCTCCTGCTGAGCGTCCCCCGGACGAGGATCTCCTTCATCTCGGTCGCGGGCAGCAGGGTCGCGGCCTGGAAGCAGGTCCCGTGGGCCGCCACGCTGAGCATCTTGCCCACCCGCTCGAACATGAAGGGGTTGGCGGTCTCCTTGACGATCACGACGTCGCCCCAGTGGTCGACGCTCGCCATCGGGTGGCTGTGCTTGCCCGCCAGGTAGGGCATCCCCTGCATCTCGTCAGGCACCGCACGACCAGCGTAGTCGCCGTCCACGCAGTCGATCCCGAGCTGCATCGCGGTGACCAGTGGGGCGGGCGTGTTGCCGGCCCCCAGCTCCGCCGGGACGATCACCTGGATCGGGCGCCCCGCGTACTGCCCCAGTTCGCGCACCGCCTGCGCCATGGCTTCGTCCCCCAGGCGGTCGGTCAGCCCGAGCACCTCGATCGCGCGGGCGGTCTCGTCGCCCTTGGGGGCGATCGAGCCCATCCCGTACGCGGTGCAGGTGAGGGCGTCGTCGGGAATGTCGTCGACGTCGGTCCAGGCGAGGGTGAGGCCTGCCGCGAGCGCCGACCGGAACATGTCCATGCCCCAGTCCACACCGCCGCCGCCGCCGGTGCCCATGAACAGGCAGCCGGAGATGAAGTCCTGGCAGTCCTGGATCGTGGTGAGCGCGTGGCGGGCCATGGGCGAGCTCCTTGGTGCGTTGGAACGACGGATCCGGCGGCGCGGCGCCGTCAGGGCGGGATGGAAACGTCAGGACATCGGCTGGGCTGGCTCCCTGTCGGCGAAGTGGCAGGCGACCTCGTGACCGGATCCGTCTCCGCTGAGCGGCGGTTCCGCTTCGGCGCAGACGGCGGGTGAATCCAGGCGCGTGTGCAGCCAGCACCGGGAGCGGAACCGGCATCCGCTGGGCACATGCGCGGGGTCCGGCACGTCGCCCGCCAACACGATCCGCTGTCGGCGGTCCGCGCCGACGGTCGGCGTCGCGGAGAACAGCGCGAGCGTGTACGGGTGCCGGGCCGCCGCCTGCATCCGACCACCCTCAAGGCGCTCCACGATCCGCCCCAGGTACATGACCGCGACCTGGTCGCTGACGTGCGCCACGACGTCGAGGTCGTGCGAGATGAGGACGTAGGTCAGGCCGAGACGGCTCTGGAGCTCGAGCAGGAGGTTGAGGATCTGCGCCTGGACGGACAGGTCGAGCGCCGACGTCGGCTCGTCGAGAACGATCAGGTCGGGCCCCAGCGACAGCGCCCGCGCGATCGCCACGCGCTGGGCTTGCCCACCGCTCAGCTCGCCCGGCCGCTGGTCGAGGACCGCCGGCCGGAGGGACACCAGTTCCAGCAGTTCGCGAATCCGTCCGTCGAGCGCGGCCCCGCGCAGCGTGCCGTGCGTCCGGAGCGGCTCCGCGATCACGTCGCGGACGCGCATCGTCGGGTCGAGCGCGGCGATCGGGTTCTGCTGGACGAAGCCGAGCCGTGCCCGCATGGCGCGCAGGGCGCCACCCCGCAGGCCGCTCGTGTCCGTGCCGGCGATCTCGATCCGGCCCGAGGTCGGGCCGATCGCGCCCACGATGCAGCGAGCGAGCGTGGTCTTGCCGCAGCCCGACTCGCCGACGACCGCGGTGGTGGACCCCCGCTCGACGACCAGGTCCACGCCGTCGACGGCGCGGACCTCGGCGCCGCCGTCCGTGCGGAAGGAGCGGGTGAGCCCGGCGACGCGGAGAACCGACTCAGCCATCGGCCGGCTCCTCCCCTGCCACCAGCCAGCAGGCGACGGCCCGCTCGCCGCTGCGGGTCGGGACCGGGGTCTCGACGCGGCAGCGGTCGACGGCGGACGGGCAGCGGGGCGCGAACGCGCAGCCGGGCGGCAGCGGCCCAGGCGCAGGCCCGAAGCCGGGCAGCACCGGCAGCGGTCGTTTCCGGTTCGCGTCGCCGCCCACGACGCTGCCCAGCAGCGAGCGGGCGTAGGGGTGGCCGGGCGCCTCGAGCAGGGCCCGGGCAGGTCCCTCCTCGACGATCGAGCCCGCGTACATCAGGGCAACGCGGTCACAGGTCTCGGCCACCACGCCCAGGTTGTGGCTGACGAGGACGATCGACAGGCCGCGCTCGGCCCGAAGGCGGAGCAGCAGCTCGAGGATCTGGGCCTGGATCGTCACGTCGAGGGCCGTCGTCGGCTCGTCAGCGACGAGGAGATCGGGGTCGCCGGCCAGGGCGAGGGCGATCATCACCCGCTGCTGCATGCCGCCGGACAGCTCGTGCGGGTAGCGGCGTCGGATCCGCTCCGGCTGGGGCAGGCCCACTTCGGCCAGCCGGTCGAGTGCGGCGGCGCGTCGGGCGGCCGAACCGGCCCGGGTGTGCGTGGCCAGCACGGCGTCGAGCTGCGTCCCGACGGTGAACACGGGGTTGAGGGAGGTGGCCGGGTCCTGGAAGATCATGGAGATGCGGCCGCCGCGGAGCCGGCGGAGGTCGGCCGGCGCGAGGTGGGTGAGGTCGAGCCCGTCGAACGTGAGCCGCCGTGCCCGGATGGCGCCGGGCGGCGGCACGAGGTGCAGCAGCGACAGCCCAGTGAGGGTCTTGCCGGAGCCTGTCTCGCCCACCAGCCCCAGGATCTCCCCTCGGTCGAGATGCAGCGAGACGCCGCGGACCGCCTCGACTTCACCGCGGCCCCGGGCGAAGGCGACGTGCAGGTCCTCGACCTCGAGCAGATGGCCGCTCACCAGCTCGACTCCGTCGGTCGAAGGTCGAGGACTCGCCGCAGGCCGTCGCCCAGGAGCACGAAGCCGATGCTCGTGATCACGATCGTGAGGCCCGGGAAGGTCGCGTACCACGGGAAGCCGAGGAAGTAGGTGCGGCCCGCGTTGACCATCGTTCCCCAGTCGGCGGTCGGCGGCTGCACGCCGAGCCCCAGGAAGCTCAGGCCGGCGCCGACCAGGACCACGGCTGAGATGTCGAGCGTCGCCTGCACCAGGATGGGTCCCGCGAGGTTGGGGACGATGTGCCGCCCCAGGATCCGCGCGTCGCCCACGCCGATGACGCGCGCCGCCTCGACGAATGGCCGGCTCCGCAGCGATGCCGCCTGCGATCGGGCGAGACGCGCGTACCACGGCCACCAGGTGATGCCGAGGGCCACGGTCGCGCTGGTGAAGCCGGGCCCCATGGCCGTGGCCACGACAATCGCGAGCAGGAGCGGCGGGAACGCGAGGAACACGTCGGTGATGCGCATCAGGACCTCGTCGACCCAGCCGCCGAGGTAGCCGGCCGCTGCGCCCATCGGCACCCCGATGAGCACCCCCATCAACACGACCAGGAGTGCCATCGCGAGCGACACCTGGCCGCCGAACATGACCCGTGACAGCAGATCCCGGCCGAGCTCGTCGGTGCCGAACGGATGCGCCACGCTGGGGGGCTTGAGTTTGGCGATGATGTTCGGGTCGCCGGCACCCTGGCCCGGGTACGGCGCCAGCCAGGTCGCGCCAAGCGCCGCGATCACGACCAGCAGGACGATGGCCAGGCCGATCGCCGAGCTCCGGTCGGCGAGCAGCGCGGCGAGCCGTCGCGGGAGGGCGGGCCGTCGGGCGCGCCGGGAGACGGCGGGAGCGGCGCCGCTCACCATCGCCCAGCTCTGCGAGGCGCCGCCGGTCGCCTCGTCACATCGCCGGTCCTTCGTCCCATCCGACGCCTCACGGGTACGGAGGCCACGTGGCGTCGCTGGCTCGGAGCCCCAGCCGGACCAGCATCTCGGCGGTCCGGAGGGCGACGGCGAGGGGGTCGATGACCGGGATCCCCACGTGGCCCTCGGCGGCCAGCGCGTCGGCCAGCGCGCGGCGGTGCGGCGACATCGCGGTGCAGCCCAGGATGAGCGCGCCGGCCCCGTCCTGCTCGATTGCGGCACGCGACGCCGCGACCAGGCGGCGGCGGAGCTCGTCGGCGTCGTGGCCCAGGCTCAGCACCGGCAGGTCAACGGCCCGCACCGACGCGCCGCGCTCGACGTGTCCGTACCGGCGCCACAGGTCGCGCGTGAACGGCGCGTCTCGATCGGTCGTCCCCAGGACGCTGAACCGGTCGGTGAGCGTCGCGGCCAGGGCGAACGCGGACTGGGCCGGCGCGACCACGGGGATCCGGACCGCCTCGCGGCTGGCGAACAGGGCGGGATCGGCGAAGCAGTTGATGACCACGGCGTCGGCGCCGCCGGCCGCGGCCTCGCGGGCCCGCCGGACGATGGCCGGGGCGGCGCTCACGATGTCGAGGTCGGACTCGATCGAGGCCGGCCCCTCGTCGATCGCCACCACCTCCACCGCCACGTCCGCGGAGCGGTGCTCCTCGAAGTACGCGCGCGAGTGGCCGAGGTCGAGGCCGACGACAGGATCGATGACGGAGATGCGCACGAGACGAAGGTTCTCCCTAGATCCGGGGGTCGAGCCAGGCGTGGAGCAGGTCCACGACCAGGTTGATGGCGACGTACAGGACGGTGACCACGAGCGTCGTCGCCACCACGACCGGGAAGTCGAGGTTGGAGACGGCCGCAGCCGTGTAGGCGCCCACGCCAGGCCAGGAGAAGATGACCTCGACCAGGAACGCGCCGGTGATCGAGTAGGCGAACGACAGGCCCAGGACGGTGATCGTCGGCAGGATGGCGTTGCGGAGCGCGTAGCGGAACAGGATCGCCCGTTCGCTGATCCCGAGCGCCCGGGCGGACAGGATGTAGCGCTCGGCGAGCACCTCGGCCATCGCCGCGCGCGTCATCCGGATGGCGATCCCGGCCGGGTAGGTCGCGAGGACGAGGACCGGCATCACCAGGTGGAGCGCCACGTCGCGGAACGCCGCCCAGTTGCCGGCCAGCGCGGTGTCCAGCAGGTAGAAGCCCGTCACGGGGTGGACGGGGCTGTTGAGCGCGATCGCATCGCTCACCCGGCCGCTGAGCGGCAGCCAGCCCAACTGCTTGAAGAACAGCAGCTGGAGCAGCAGCGCCAGCCAGAACGTGGGGAGCGACACGCTCGTGACCGAGAGGAGCCGCGCCGCCTGGTCGAGGATGGAGCCCGGTCGGGCGGCGGCCAGGACGCCGACCGGGATGCCGACGGCGAAGGCGAGGATCGTGGCCAGGATGAGCGGTTCAAGCGTGGCCGGCAGCATCGTCGCGAGGTCCGACGCGATGTCGCGCTTTGACGCGAAGGAGACGCCGAGATCGCCATGGAGCAGCTGGCCGAGATAGCTCAGGTACTGCTCGTAGAGCGGCCGATCGAGGCCCAGCCGTGCACGGGCGGTGGCGATCTGGTCGAGAGTCGCCCGCGGTCCCGCCCAGGTGGCCGCCGGGTCGGACGGCACCAGCCGCGTGATCAGGAACGTGATCGTCACCGAGCCCAGGACCACCAGTAGCGCGAGGCCGAGGCGACGGATGGCGAACCGGGCTCGCGGCCCCGGCCGCGGAAGGCCGCGGACCGCGAGACCCATGGTTCGCTCGAGACCTGATGACAGACCCGGGGGAGGAAGGGCCGTCAGCGGCTCACGGTGTAGGCGAACAGAACATGCGGGTAGGCGGGGTTGTCCACGAACCCCTGGAGGCTCGACCGGATGACGTGGATGTTCTGGAGGTCGTAGACGAAGATCGCGGCCGCATCGTTGACGAGCATCGTGTCGGCCTGGACGAACTTGGCCATCGCGCCCGCCCGGTCGGAGGAGAGCTGAGTGTTGGCCTGGTCGATGAGGGTGTCATAGGCCGGGTTGTTGTAGTAGCCCAAGTTGAAGTTCGGCGACTTCTCTGAGTGGAACAGGTTGAACATGAAGTCGTACGGCGTCGCGTAGGTGGGCCACCAGTAGAACATGAACCCATCCTGTGCCTTGTTCGGGTCGCCCTTGGCCAGGCTCCACTGCGCCTCCCAGGCCATCGAGCGGACTTCCAAGTTCACACCGATCTTGGCCAGGTCTGCGGCCCACAACTCGCCGGCCTGCTGCTCCTGCGTGTCGCCGGCGGTGAACGTCATGACCAAGTTGAGGCCGCCGTTCGCATAGCCGGCCTGTGCCAGGAGCGACTTCGCCTGGTCGAGGCTGAACGAGGCCTGGGGCACTTGGTCCACCCCGTCGAGCAGGCTCGCAGGGACGGCACCGCGCGACTGGGTCGCGTAGCCCGCCATCGTGCCCTGGATGACGTCCTGATACGGGAACGACGCGGCGAGCGCCTGGCGCACCTGGAGATTGCTCGTCGGTGACTTGACCGTGTTGAGCAGGATCATCATGTTCTGGTAGGAGGGGTTGGCGACGACCTTGACATCCGGGTTCGCGGACAGCGTCGAGAGGTTGTCGGTCGGAATGGTGAAGGTGTAGTCGGCATCGCCCGACTCGATCATCTGCTGTCGGGCCGCAGCGTCCTGGACCACCTTGAGGATCACGGTGTCGAACTGGCCGGGCTTCCAGCCGCCCCAGTAGCCGTCGAACTTCTTGAGGATCGCGCGCTGGTCCTTCTCGTAGCTGTCGAGCATGTACGGACCCGAGCCGGCGTCATGGCCCGCGTTGAACCAGGCGTTGTCCTTCCCCTCGGCCGTCGTCGGGCTCATGATCCAGGCGGCGTAGCCGGACGAGACGATCAGGTCCATCGGGGCCTTGTACTTGAGCGTGAACACGACCGTGAGGTCGTCCGGCGCGCTGATCGAGCTGACCGGATCCCAGATGAAGGCGCCGCCCTGGCCAAGCTTCATCGTCCGCTCGATCGACCACTTGACGGCCGCCGCGTTGACCGGGGTGCCGTCGTGGAACTTGACGTTGGGGCGGAGGTGGAACGTCCATGTCAGCCCATCTGTGCTCTGCGACCAGTCCGTGGCCAGGAGCGGCTGGATCTGCGGGTTGGAGCCTGGCGGCGCGTAGCGCGTCAGCGTCTCGTAGAGGTTGGACACGACCGCGCTGTCATCCGAGAAGCCGGTGCTCGGGTCGAGGTCGGGGAACGTCGTGGGGCTCGCGTACACGAGCACCTGGGGGCCGGAGGCGGACGGTGACGCCTGTGCCGTGGACTGCGGCACGCCAGAGGCAGCGGCCGCGACAGTCTGGCTCGGGGCGGCGCCCGAGGAGGCCACCGCGGCTGCCGAGGGCTGGCTCCCACCGGTGCAGCCAGCCAGCACGACAACCGTCGCCAGCGTGAGCATGCCGCGGACAGTGAGGCGATGGGTGAGCATGGCAGTTCCTCGAGCGTGGCCGCCGTGACCTAATGGGTCGCAAATGTACGTACAACTTCGTCGTGTGTCAACCTGTAGTCTGTGGCGATCGTGCTGCTGAGACTGGGCTCAGATGGCCCTTCGCGACCCACACGCCACTGGTCGCCATTGGCGAGTCCCGCGTCATGAATCCATCAAGAGGACGGCTCCCCGATGTGCCCTAGCCCGATGCCGCTCCACCACCAGCTGCGGGAGACGCTGCTCAACCGCATCCTTCGCGGCGAGTGGCGCCCGGGCGAGGCCATGCCCACCGAGCACGAGCTGGCGACGGAGTACGGCGTGAGCCGCCAGACCATCCGCGAGGCGATCCGGGCACTGCGCTACGAGGGCGTCGTCGAGGCGCGCCGCGGGTCGGGCACCTACGTGCGGGAGCCGGCCGAGGGCGGCCCGGTGTCGCTGGTCCGGGGCCGGCGGACAGTCGTGCAGGAGGGCACGGCCCCATGGTCGACCCGGCTGATCCGGCGGGAGCGGCGCGCCGTCGGCGAGGCGGAGGCCTCGCTCGAGGTGCCCGTCGGCACGCCGGTCGAGCTCACCGAGAAGCTGCGCCTCCGTGGGGGACAGCCCTTCTGCCTCACCTACTCGTTCTGTCTCGCCGTGGATGGCGCCGCCCGGTCCCCGCGACGCGGTGACGGTCTGCTCACGATCCTGGCCACGGTCCTCCACCCCTACGAGGCCCGGCTCCTGGAGGACTCGCCCCACACCGCCGCGCTCCAGCTGGAGATGCTCCAGCGTGACACCGAAGGCCGCCCCGTGTCCTTCCACCGGATCGTGGTGCCGAACGCGAACCTGCGCGTGGACGATCGGCTCGGCTCAGACGAGGTCCGGCGCCTCGGGTCTCTGTTTGACGTCGCCGGCCTGGAGGAGAACTAGGGATCGCCGGCTCGGACGTGTGAGGTCGGACGGTCGATGCCAAGTCGGTCAGCCGATGAGGAGCCGTGCGGAGACGACGAGGCCAACAGTGACGACCGCAGCGCGCAGGAGCGGCGGGGGCATGCGGCGACCGACGACCGCCCCCACCTGGCCCCCGACCATCGACCCGAGTGCGATGAGCAGCGCGACGCGCCAGTCGACTGGCGCGACGAGGAGGAAGACTGCGGCCGCGAGGGCGTTGACGGCGAGCGCGAGCAGGTTCTTCAGCCCGTTGAGACGCTGGAGACTGTCGGGCACGAAGACGGCGAGGAACGCCATGAACAGCACGCTCTGCGCCGCCCCGAAGTAGCCGCCGTAGATCGCCGTCAGGAATACCGCGGCGACGAGCAGCCGCGATTGCCCCGCCCCGTCCGGACGGTGGCGGAGGACGAGCCGACTGAGACGCGGCTGAGCGGCCATGAGGATGCTCGCAGCCAGGACGAGGAACGGGACGACCCGGGAGAACGTGGACGACGGGAGGGCAAGGAGGAGGACGGCTCCGACCAGTGCGCCGGCCAGGGCGGCTGCCCCGAGTCGGGCTGCACGGGGCCGCTGCCCGGCGAGTTCCCGCCGGTACCCGAGGACTCCGCTCGCCGATCCGGGGACGAGGCCCACGGTGTTGCTGACGTTGGCCACGAGTGGCGGGAAGCCGAAGAAGAGGAGCGTCGGGAACGTGACGAGCGATCCCGAGCCGACGACGGTGTTGATGAGGCCGGCAGCCGCGCCGGCTGCCGTGATGGCGACGATCTCGACGCCGGTCACGTCGCAGCCTGCGGGGCGTGTCCCGGCGCCCACGGCCGGGTGCCGGTTCCGCTCGTCGCGGCCAGCTCGTCCCAGAGGCGGGCGACCGTCCGAATCCCGAGCTCGTAGTTGGACAGGCTCATCCACTCGTTGGGTGCGTGGGACTGGTCGTCCGGCGGGCCGAAGCCGAGCAGGAGGACCGGCACGCCGAGGACCGTCTCGAGACTGGCGCAGACGGGGATCGAGACCCCTTCGCGGGCATAGACGGGCCGGACCCCGAACGTCCTCTCGATGGCCCGCGCGGCCGCCTGCGTTGCGGGATGGTCCAGCGGCGTGCGGGTCGGCAGGCCGGCTCCCAGCAGGGTGACGTCGACGCGGACCGTCCGGGGGGCGAGCGCCTCAACGTATGCGCGAAGCTGGTCGAAGACCCTGCGGGGATCCTGGTTCGGGACGAGGCGACAGCCGACCTTCGCGTGGGCATCGCTCGGGATGATCGTCTTCGCACCGGCGCCCTGGAAGCCCGCCCACATGCCGCTCACGTCGAGCGTCGGCCGCGCGCCGCGACGCTCGAGCGTCGTGTAGCCGGGCTCTCCCCCAAGGCTCGGCACCCCGAGCGCCTCGCGGTACGCCTGCTCGTCGAACGGGAGGTCGGCGAGGGCGGCCCGCTCCGCGTCGGACAGCGGCACCACGTCGTCGTAGAAGCCCGGGATTCGGACGACGCCGTCCAGTCCCTTCAGCGCCGCGATGATGCCGGCAAGCACGTTCGCCGGATTGTCGACGGTTCCCCCGTAACTGCCAGAGTGGAGGTCCATCGCGCTGCCGGAGACGTCGATCTGCGCGTAGAGGATGCCCCGGAGTCCCACCGTGATCGTCGGGAGGTTCCCGTCGAAGAACCGCGAGTCGGACACGACGGCGAGATCCGCGGCGAGTCGGGCCCGGTTGTCCACCAGCCACGCGTCGAAGTGGGGGGAGTTGTTCTCCTCCTCGCCCTCGACCACGACCTTCAGGTTGACCGGGAGTCGTCCGCGAGTGGCCAGGAGCGCCTCGAGCGCCCGCAGGTGGATGTCGACCTGGCCCTTGTCGTCGGAGGCGCCGCGGCCGAGGACCCGGCTCCCCTCCACGACCGGCTCGAACGGCGGCCGCGCCCAGAGGTCGATCGGATCGACCGGCTGGACGTCGTAGTGGCCGTACACCAGGACCGTCGGGGCTCCGTCCGCATGAAGCCAGTCCCCGTACGCGATCGGATGGCCGCCTGTCTCCGCGACCTCGACGTGTTCGGCGCCCATGGACCGGAGTTGCCCGGCCACCCACTCGGCTGCGGACCGGCAGTCGGCGGCGTGCTCTGGGAGCGTCGAGATGCTCGGGATCCGGAGGAATGAGAGGTAGCTCGCCAGCCGCTGCTCCCGGCTGGCGTCGAGATACGCCTCGAGCTGCGATACGCCGCCGTCTCGCGTCACGTGGAGACGTCTGCCGTCGCGGGCGGACGCCGACCCGTGCGACCGCTCACGCCTGAGTCCGAGAACGGCGCAGGCTCAGCCCGCGACCGGGTCTGCTCAGCAGCTGGCCATCGCGGGCGATCACCTCGCCCCGCGAGACGGTCATCACCGGCCGGCCTGTGACCTCCAGGCCGTCGAACGGGTCATAGCCCGCGCGCGAGACCAAGGTGGACGCGTCGATCCGCTCCTTGGCCGCGGGGTCGAAGAGGACGAAGTCGGCGTCGCTGCCGATCGCGATCGCGCCCTTCCCCGGCGCCAGACCGAAGATCCTCGCCGCGTTGGTCGAGAAGGCCGCCACGAATGTGCTCAGCGAGATGCGGCCCTTGGAGACGCCCTCGGAGAAGACGACCCGCATCTCGGTCTCGAGACCCGGCACCCCGTAAGGAACGAGTCGGAAGTCGCGGCTGCCGACCGCCTTCTGCGCGACGCTCCAGGAGGTGTTGTCGCTGCCGATCGTCTGGATCTCGCCGTTCCGAAGCCCCGCCCAGAGGGCCTCCTGATCCATCGCCGACCGCAGGGGCGGCGCACCGATGACTTTGGCTGCCTCGACCCCGCCGACAGCGTATCGCTCGTCCGTGAGGGCAAGGTAGATGGGGCGTGTTTCGGCCCAGGCGCGAACCCCGCGAGCCCGCCCAGCCGTGATGGCCGCCAGCGCCTCTGCCGCCGACACGTGGACGACGTAGATCTCCGCGCCGGTGAAGGCGGCGTAGTCGATGACCCGGCGGGTGGCCTCGGTCTCGGCGATCGCCGGCCGGCTCTCTGCGAAGAAGCGGGGGTCGAGCCGCCCAGCAGCGGCCATCTCTGATGCCCGGGCGTCGAGCAGGTCGCCATTCTCGGCGTGGACGTTGACGAGCATGCCCGCGTCGCGGGCGGCACGGAGCACGCGCAGGAGTTGGCGATCCCCGAGCACGAACTCGTTGATGAGGAACACCTTGATGCTCGGATAGCCCGCCTCGATCGCAGCAGGAAACTCGGCCAGCAGCTCCTCGGTCACTTCGCCGAGCACGACGTGGAAGGCGTAGTCGATGTGCGCCTTGTCGGCGGCCTTTGCCCCCCAGAGCGCGATCACCTCGGCGATAGACTGCCCGGGAACCTGCCAGGCGTAGTCGATGATCGTGGTGATCCCTCCCCGCGCCGCCGCCGCGGTCCCCGACTCGAAGTCGTCGGCCGTCGTCGCGTCTCCCACCGGTGCATCGAGATGCGTGTGCGGATCGATCCCGCCGGGCAGCACGAGAAGGTGTCGCGCGTCGATCTCGACCGCGCCGCCGCTGAGCGAGCTCGCGATGGCGACAACGCGGCCGCCCCGGACGCCCACGTCGGCGGCGTAGGTCCCGGACGAGGTGGCAATGGTTCCGTTTCGTACGATCAGGTCGAAGTCCACTGGTGCCTCACGGATGCGTGACGGCCGGAGCCGCACGAGGATGGTCCGCCAAGGTCGCGCACGGCGCCGGTCGTCACTGCCCGCTGCCGATGACGCTGCGGATCCCGTCGAGCGTGCGGTTCATGTGGGCGACCGTCACCCGCTCCACCTCGGCCATGTGGCGAGCCTCGATCGCGCCTAGGAGGTCGAGGTGCTCCTGGGCGATCTCGGCGAGGCTCAGCACGCGCGAGATCGCCGGGATGACCACGACTCGCGCCCGTGACCGCAGCTCCTCGATCAGGTCGGTGAGGACCTGGTTGCCGCAGAGGCTCGTGAGCTGCCAGTGGAAGGCGTAGTCGGTCTCGACGAAGGCTCGGATGTCGCCGCGCTCGGCGGCCGCCATGATGGCCTCGGCGAGCTCGCGCGGCCCGGCGAGCTGCTCGGCCGTCACCGTCTCGGCGATCTGGACCATCGCTGGGATCTCAAGCAGGCGGCGGACCTGCATGGCCTGGAGCAGGTACTCCATGGACGGCGCCACAACCTGGAAGCCGCGGTTGGCGAGTGCCACCACGAGGCCCTGCCGGACCAGGTCCAGGACGGCCTCGCGCACCGGCGTGGGCGAAACGCCGAACTGCGCAGCCAGGACGGGAACGCTGAACTCGCGACCGGGCGGCAGTTCGCCGATGAAGATCGACCACCGGAGCGCGGTGACGACCTGCTCGCGCAGGCTCCTGCCTTTGACAGGCTTTGCGCCGGATGGGCCGAGACCGGCCGTTGACTCCCGCTCGATCATGCAACCCCCTAGATCGGACCTGCTGCCCTCGACAACGTCACCGCCCCGCCATGGGGCCCGTGGGTGGCGTCGTGGCGACCGAACGGTGGATCACGCGCCACACCTCGCCCGGCGTGGACGGATCCCATGAGTCCGCCACCAGGGCGTGAAGCTCCTCGCTGCCGACACTGCGACTGGAGTCGTCCAGCCACCGCTGGTAGGCCGTCTCGTCGTCCCAGACGCCGATCACGTGGGCACGGCACGGATTGCCGGCGTCGGCGGCGAGGTACAGGGAATGACAGCCCTCGGTCTGGATGGCCCGTTCGAAGATGCGGTGGTGCCGGAACACCTCCTCAAGTCCCGCCATCGACCCGGGTCGCAGGTCGAAGGTCAGGCAGGACAGGATCACGAGGCGCCTGCCGCACGGAGACCTGTCGTCGCCGCCTCGTCCACCACGAACCCCACGGGATCGACGGCGACGCCGTAGTCGGACCGCGCGCGCTCTGGCGATACGAACCCCTGGCGCACGTCCTCCGCGACCAGGGCGGGGTCGCGCTCGAACGGGTCGCCCCAGCCGCCGCCGCCGCCGGTCAGGTTGACGATCGTGCCGCCAGCCTGGAACGGGGTGTCGCTGACGCCCACCTCGCGCTCGTCTGCGGTGCCCCGCCCGACCACGACGCTGTTCTTCACGCCATCGCGGCCGCCGTCGACGCCCCACGGCGCCGTCCGGGTCTTGTAGTTGATGACGATCGCATTCGTTGGGGCGAGGAACCGGTATGCGCGAACGATCCCGACGCCGCCGCGGTGCTTGCCCGGGCCGCCCGAGTCGGCCCGGAACGCGTACTCGTCGATGATCATCGGCCCCTTGTTCTCGAGCACCTCGACCGGGTTGTTGCGGCAGCCGGGTTCCGTCACGTGCATGACCCCATCGGCGCCGTCACCGCCCGCGTGCGCCCCGAACCCGACCGCGTCGTTGGTGGCCTCGAGCCAGAAGGCCCCGCTGCGCGGGTTGACGCCCAGGGCCATCACACAGCAGACGTCACCGCCGGAGCACGCCGGCACCACGCCCGTCAGGCCTTGCGAGAGCGCCTTGGTCACGACCTCGGGCACGAACAGCCCCGTCCACAGCGTGAACGTGGGCATCGGCGGCTCGGCGTGCATGAGCGTGCCGGGCATCGTCCGGACCTCGAGGTTGCGGAAGTTGCCGGCGCAGATGGGGGTGTCGGGCGTGGTGAGCGCCTTGAACGCGAGGCGCGATCCGGCGGCCGTGAGCCCCGCCGGGACGTTGATCGGACCGGCGACGCCCTTGTCGACGGCCGTCCAGTCGATGATCATCCGGTCGTCCTCGACCGTCACGGTCACGGTCAGCGGCACCCTGTCCCGAAGGTTGATGCCGTCCGTGTCGATGTAGTCGGTCGCCGTCCAGGTGCCCTTGGGCAACCGCGCGACCGCTGCCCGCGACAGGCGCTCTCCGTGGTTGTTGATCTCATCCATGGCGGCAAGCAGGGTCGCCGTCCCGTACTTGGCGGCGATCTCCCGGAGCCGGACGTCGCCCGTGTGGACGGCCGACACCTCGGCCTGGAGGTCGCCGATCGTGCGCTCCGGGAGCCGGCTGTTGAACCGGATGATGTTGAGGATGTCACTCCGCTCCCGGCCGGCCTCGTAGATCTTGACCGCGGGAAAGAAGATCCCCTCCTGCGCCATGTCGGTCGAGTCCAGGACGTAGCCGGCATCCTTCTGCTTGAGGTCGAGCAGGTGGCAGCGGCACGATGCGAAGCCGATCAGGGTGTCGTCTGCGAAGACCGGGCACAGCACGAGCACGTCGAGCGTGTGGGCGGCGGACCAGTACGGGTAGTTGAGCATGAACACGTCGCCCGGCGCCATGTTCTCGACGCCCACGAACTCCTTCGTCTTCTTGACGCCGAAATCGTTCGCCCCGGAGAAGATCGCGACGCCCGGCGTCTCGGCGATGGTGTTGCCGTCGGGGTCGTGGAGCCCGATCCCGTAGTCGTGGATCTCGTAGACGATCGTGTTGTACGAGGTGCGGCACAGGTTCCGGGCCATCTCGTCGGCCGCCGACAGCATGCTGTGCCGGATGACCTCGGTCGTGATCGAGTCGACCATGTCAGTTCGCCCTCGCAACCGTGATGACGATCTCGCCGTACGCCCCGATGGAGGCGGTGTCGCCCGCGTGGAGCACGGTCGTGCCCGTGTGCTCGCTGATGACCGCCGGTCCCGCGAGCCGGTCGCCGTGCCGGAAGTCGTCCCGGTGGTAGACGGCGTACTCGACGAGCTCGCCGTCGATCCCGATCACCCGGCGCGTCGTGCGCGGCCGGAGCGTGAATCCTTCCCGCCGCGCCTGCTCGGGGACGTGGGGCCGCTCCTGGCGTCCGACGGCGCTGAGGCGCACGGCCACCACCTCGACCGGGTCGGGCATCGTGTGCCCGTAGGCACGCTCGTGCGCCTCCGCGAACGCCACCTTGAGCCGGCCCGCCTCGGCCGCGGAGAACGTCCCGACGATCGGGAGCCGGACGCTGTGCTCCTGGCCGACATAGCGCATGTCGATCGCCGTGACGTAGCTGCGGACCTCCCGGGCGAAGCCCTCCTCGGACAGCGCGGCATCGCCGAGCGCCTGCATGCCAGCGAGGTGGGACCGCACGGCCTCGACATCCAGTTGGTCGAGCAGGCCGATCAGCGTGCGGGCGTAGTCGTGGCGGACGTCGGCCATCAGCATGCCGAAGGCGCAGAAGGCGCCCGGGCCGGGCGGGACGATGACGGTTGAGATCGAGAGCTCCCGGGCGACGTCCACTCCCACCAGACCGCCCCCGCCGCCGAAGGCCAGCAGGGCGAAGTCGCCCGGGTTCCGGCCGAGCTCCACGGTGATCGCCCGGACCGCTCCAACGATCTTGGTGGTGGAGATCCGCAGTACCCCCCGCGCCACCGTGTCGACCGACATGCCGAGGGCGCCGGCGGCGGACCCCAGCGCGGCCGCCGCAAGGTCGGGGTCGAGGGTCAGACTGCCCGCGAGCGCCATGTCGTTGCCCAGATAGCCGACGTGCAGGGCCGCGTCCGTGAAGGTGGCCTGCGTGCCCCCACGGCCGTAGGAGGCCGGTCCAGGCTCGGCGCCGGCGCTCGCCGGGCCCACCTGCAGGTGGTTGCCCTCGTCGATCCAGACCAGCGAGCCGCCACCGGCGCCGATGGTGTGGATGTAGAGCGATGCGAGGTTGATCGGCAGCCCCTCGAACGCCGCGTCGAAGTACGTGAGCGGCTCGCCGTTGACCACCAGTGAGGCGTCGAGGCTGGTCCCGCCCATGTCGATCGTGATCAGGTTCGGGTGCCCGGCGACATGGGCGAACCAGGCGGCCCCGAGGACACCGCCGGCGGGGCCCGACAGGATCAGGTTGACGGGGGCGTCCTTGGCGGTGGAGACGGTCATGGCCCCGCCCCCCGAGCGCGTCGTGAGAAACCGGCCGGTGAAGCCGCGCTCCGAGAGCGTCGCCTCGAGCTTCGAGAGGTACCGGCGGACAATCGGCTTGATGTAGGCGTCGAGCACGCCGGTGCTCGTCCGCTCGTACTCGCGCAGTTCGCGGGACAGGTCAGAGCAGACGGTCACCTCGACGTCGGGGGCCACCTCCCGGAGAATCGCCGCCATCCGCTGCTCGTGGGCCGGGTTGACGTACGAGTGGAGGAATGAGATCACGACCGACTGCAGGCCCAGCTCGAGGACGCGGTGCGCCGCCGAGCGGGCGGACTCGTCGTCGAACGCGACCAGGACGGTGCCCTGGTAGTCGAGCCGCTCGGCCACCTCAAGGATGTGTTGCCGCTCCACCAGGCTGGCGGGCTTGCGGTACCGGAAGTCATACATCGGCGGCCGATTCGTCCGCGCCAGCAGGTAGACGTCGCGGAAGCCCGCGGTCGTGATGATCCCGGTCCTCGCGCCGCGGCGGGTGAGCAGCGCATTGAGGCCCAGGGTGGTGCCGTGGATGAACGTGTCCACACCCGGGAGGGAGACGCCGCTTGCCGCGAACCCGTTCAACACGCCCTGCTGCGGATCGGTCGGCGTCGTGGGCACCTTGTCGAACCGGAGCGCCTGAGACGCCCCGTCGAGCGACACCACATCGGTGAAGGTGCCGCCGACGTCGATCGCGATCCGGGTTCCAGCAGCCATTCGTCGCCCTCGGTGGTGGGTGGCGTCGAGCAGGTGCATGACCTGTGACGTGTAACATATTACCTGTGGATACTGTAGCCTTGCGCGACGTCACACGGCAGTCGCGGTGACCGAGGCATGGCGCGGTCGGCGGGCGCGGGGACCCGACGGCACGACGCTCGCCGACTGGAAGGAGAGGATCGCAACGTGGCCATCTCAATGACCGCGGCCGGTCGCGCCGCCGCGACCATGCTCGCGACCGCGCTGATCGTCGGCGCGTGCTCCAGCAACTCCGCCGCGACAGCGGCGCCCACCGGGGCTTCGTCAGCCGCGCCGAGCGCGGCGGCGGCGTCGGCGGCCTCCAAGCACTTCGAGGTCGCCTACCTGTCCGCCAGCACCGCCAACACGTGGCTCGCGGCGTCGAAGACCGAGATGGACAAGATCGCGGCCGCGAACAACATCACGATCACGTCGTTCGACGGCCAGTTCAAGG
>JAKAMV010000616.1 GCA_021812735.1 Chloroflexota bacterium
CTGCGACGCCGCGCGCTGCGACGCCGCGCCTGGGCCGGCCCGCTGCGCCGCACGAACCTCGCGCGTGCGGCCCGCCTGGTGGGGATCGCCCCACCCGGAAGACGCCCGCTGCCCGGCTGGGCGCCGTGCCGTCGGGGCCCCAGAGTGGTGTCGCGATGACGCCTCCGCGCACGGGCGTCTGAGGAGGGACGGCATGTCGACGGACAACCCCGGGGTGATAGGGTCGAGCCCGATGAGCGCGCCCGCCGCCACCGGTCCGTCGACCCCGCCGAGCGGGGGGCGAAGCCTGCTCGCGGCGATCGTGCTGTCGCCCCTCAGCCCGTCGAGCTGGAAGGCGCTGGCGGCGATCCTGCTCGGCTTCGTCTTCTCGGTCACGGCATTCGCCGTCGTGACCTCGCTCCTGTCGTTCGGCGCGAGCCTGCTCATCGTGCTGGTCGGCGTGCCGGTCATCGCGTTCGCGGTGGAGGCCGCGCGCCTGTACGCGCGGGTCGAGGTCTGGCGGATGGGCCTGGTGGACGACCGTCCGATGATCCTGCGCCCGCACCGCCCGCTTGAGGCGCTCGAGGGCCGGCCCCTGGAGGCCCGGGTGCGCGGCTGGTTCGAGGCAATCTTCCTCGACGCCGCCCGCTGGTACGACATGGCCTACGTGGCGGTGAGCTTCCCGCTCGCGATCATCGAGTTCACGGTCGCGGTGGTCCTGTGGGCCATCGCCGTGCCCCTCGTCATCGCACCTCCGCTGGTCATCCTCGCCCGCATGGCGGGCGCCAGCCTCCCCGGCGCGTGGGGCCATTTCAACCCGTTCGCCGTCCTGACCATCATCTTCGTCGCGGGTCTGGTGCTCCTGCCAGTCGCCGCCTCGGCGACCCGCGGCATGGCGATCCTGCACCGATACGTCGTGGAGGGCCTGCTGTGCGTCAGCCCGTCGGATGCCCTCCGGAGGGAGAACGAGCGGCTGCGCGTGAGCCGGTCCGCGGCGGTGGAGCTGGAGGCGAGCGAACTCCGCCGGATCGAGCGCGACCTCCACGACGGGGCGCAGCAGCGCCTGGTCATGCTCGCGATCGACCTGTCCCTGGCTGAGGGCAAGGTGGACGAGGACCCGGCCGAGGCCAAGGCGCTGATCACCGGCGCCCGGGACCAGGCCCGCCAGGCGCTGGCCGAGATCCGCGAGGTGGTCCGCGGCGCGGCGCCCGCCATCCTGCTCGACCGGGGCCTGGTCGCCGCGCTCGGCGCGGTGATCGGACGGAGCACGGTCCCGGCCTTCCTCGACAGCGACCTGCCGGCCGGCGAGCGGCTGCCGCATGCCGTCGAGCGCGCCGCCTACTACGTCGTGAGCGAGGCGCTGGCCAACGTGGCCAAGCACGCCAGCGCGACCCGCGTGGAGGTGACGCTCCGCAGGCAGCCCACCCGCCTGGGCGTCTGGGTTCGCGACGACGGCCGGGGTGGGGCTTCGATCGCCACCGGAGGGGGCCTGGTCGGGCTGCGGGACCGGGTCGCGGCGCTCGACGGGAGGCTGCTCCTGCACAGCCCGGTCGGCGGGCCCACGGTTCTCCACGTCGAGTTGCCGCTCACCGCGTCCGCGTCGGCGCCGGCATAGGGCCCGCTGTGGGCGGCGCCGCCTCCGCCGCCTCCGCCGCACGCCTGAGCCGCCGAGCGGCGCGCACGCGGGTCGACGAACGGACGCCACACCGCGAACGCACGCTACACCGCGAACGGGACGCGAGTCCCCGAGCAAGACGCGCGGCTCCCGGAATGGCATGCTGCACAGGTCGGAATGAAGGCGGCGGTCGGGAACCCCCGACTGGACGCGCCGGACCGGTCCAGACCGGCGTGCCTGACCGCGCCACAGCCAGGAGGCTCCGTTGGCCCGCTACCGCATCCTCGCCTGGCAGGACATCCCCGCCCAGGTGCAGGCCACGGGCGACACCGGCGCCAAGGTCAACCGCCAGCTGCCCGGCTGGTTCGGCGCAGAGATCGACAGAGTCGCGATGCGCGACGGCCTGGCCGGCACGGACGACTACCTGGCGATGTTCGCCTGGTCGGACGAGACCGAGCGCCCGGGCCCGGCCGCCGAGGTGGCGGACGCGGTGGTGGCCGAGCTGATCGCTGAGTGGAGCCGTTCCGGCTGACGCTCATCGAGGAGGGCTCGAGGCGCCCCGTCACGGGCGATCGGGAGGCGAACCTGGAATGCACCGGCTGATCAGCTTCTACCGCGTGCAGGTCGAGGTCATGCTGGCCTGGCGGCCGCGCCAGCGGTCGCGAATCCGGCGCATTGTCGTGAGCCTGGTCGTGAGCGCGGTGTCGCTCCTCGGGGCAGTGGCGCTCACGCCCGGCTTCGACCTCGCCCCCGGGGGAGGCTGGGTCACCGCCGCCCTGGGCGGGGCCCTGCTGCTGGCCGTGCTCAACCTGCTCCTGCGGCCCATGTTCATCGCGCTGTTCGCCGCCGTGTCGGTCATCGCGGTGGTGATCGCGACGGTGCTGTTCCAGATCGTGTCGTTCCTGGTCGTCCCGCTGCTGCTCCCGGACCTCCACATCCAGGGTCCGCTGACCGCGCTCGTGGCCTCGCTCGCGTACGCGCTCGTCAACACATCGCTGACCTCGCTCCTGTCCATCACCGACGACGACTCGTACTGGGCGGTCCTGCTCCAGCAGCTCGCTGCGCGGCGGGAGGGGGTCGTCCGGTCCACCACGCCCGGCCTCGTCATCGTGCAGATCGACGGTCTCGCGCTCCCGATCCTGCAGCGGCAGGTCGAGGCCGGCCGTGTTCCGCACCTGGCCCGGTGGCTGCGCTCGGGCCGCTACCGGCTCGACGGCTGGGAGACCCTGCTCCCGTCCACCACCCCGGCCAGCCAGGCCGGGATCCTCCACGGCAACAGCAACGGCATCCCGGGCTTCCGGTGGTACGAGAAGGACGCGGGGCGGCTCATGGTGGCCAACCATCCCGAGGACGCCCTCCTGGTGGCGGGCCGGATCAGCGACGGGGAGGGGCTGCTGTCGAACGACGGCGCGTCCGTCGGCAACCTGTTCTCGGGCGACGCCGCCCGTTCCTACATCTCGATGGCGACCATCAAGGACCGCGACCAGGGCCTCGGCCGGAGCCAGACGTTCATGTCGTTCTTCGCCAGCCCCTACAACTGGCTGGGCACGCTGGTGCGGAGCGCGGCCGAGATCGTGAAGGAGTACGTGCAGGCGTGGCGGGCCGCCCGGGCGGGGATCGAGCCCCGGATGCACCGCGGGATGCCGTACCCGGTGGCGAGGGCGGCGACCAACGTCGCGCTGCGGGACCTCTCGACGGCCCTCGTCATCGAGGAGATGCACCGCGGCACGCCGATCATCTACGTCGACTACACCGACTACGACGAGATCGCCCACCACAGCGGCCCGGAGCGCAGCGAGACGCTCGACGCGCTCGACGGCGTGGACCGTGCGATCTCCACCCTCGACAAGGCCGCCGACGACGCGCCCCGGCCCTACCGCTTCGTCGTGCTCTCGGACCACGGCCAGACGCTGGGGGCCACGTTCCGCCAGCGGTACGGGCGGACGCTCGGCGACGTCGTGTCGGGCCTCGTGGGGGGCGACGCCACGCTGGCCGAGGCGGGCAGCCGGGCCGAGGAGTTCGGCCAGACGAACGCCTTCCTGTCGGAGCTGGTGCAGGCCAGCGGCATGTCCGGCCGACTCGCCCGGAGAGCGCTGCGCAACCAGGCCCAGGACAACGTGGTCGAGCTCAAGGTGGGCCGCTCCGGCCGCGCGGCCGCGGCGAGGGACGACGCCGTGGCCAAGGAGGCGGCTGGACGCCCGGACCTGGTGTCGATCGCCTCGGGCAACCTCGGGCTGGTCTACTTCCCCCGCCTGCCCGGGCGCGTGACGCTCGAGGAGCTCGCCGACCGGCATCCCGGGCTGGTGGAGGGGCTGGCCTCGCAGCCCGGCATCGGCGCGATCCTGGTGGCGTCCGCCGAGCACGGCTCGCTGGTGGTCGGCCGCGAGGGGATCCGCCACCTCCGGGACGGGCGCGTCGACGGTGTGGACCCGCTGGCGCAGTACGGCGGCTGCGCGCTCGCCGCGTTCCGCCGCCTGGACGGCATCGAGCACGTCCCGGACCTGGCCGTGGTCAGCGTCCATGACGGGGACCTGGGCGAAGTGGCCGCGTTCGAGGAGCTGATCGGCTCGCACGGGGGCCTCGGCGGCCCGCAGACGCAGGCGCTCCTGCTCCACCCGGCCGAATGGCTGATCGACGAGGAGCTGGTCGGGCCCGACCCGGTCTACCGGCAGCTGCGCCGCTGGGCGGAGGGGCACCTGGGCCATCGGTTCGGGCGCGAGGGCACCGCGCCGCCGCTGCCCACGCCGGCGCGCACGCCCGCTCTTGACGAGGGCGCGCCCGCGGCGAGGACGGCCTGACCAACACCGCCGTGCGGGGCCGTGCGCCGCTGGCGGCCCCAGCAGGTCCACGGGTGTTCCTTGCCGCTGCTCGCCGGACGGGTGTGCGCGGAGGTGGCGGCGCCAAGGGACCGATACGATGGCGGCATCCTTCCGACCCGCACGGGGGCTCCGATGACTGATATCGACTGGACCAACCCCGCCGAGGCGGCACTCGCGCTGGGCCGGGTCGTCAACGTGTGGCGGACCCACGTGGAGCGGGCGACGTCGAGCCGGGAGCGGGCGGCGGCACTCCGGAAGCGGCCGTCGCCGCCGCCGGCCGGCGTGTCCGATGAGGACTGGCGCGGGTTCCCGGACCTGCTCGACGCGCAGGCCGCCGACTGGGAGTCCAGCGCTGCGGCGGACGCCGAGGCGTTCCGGTCGGCGGTCGCCAGCGCCGTGGAGGGCGGCCGCCTGACCCGAACCCAGGCCGGCCAGCTGACGGGGGCGAGCTCGCTCGAGGAGGCGGAGGCGGCGGTCGCTGCGCTCAAGCGCGACCTGTTCTGAGCGGCGCGCCCGCGGTGGCGGGGATCCGCGGCCGGTCCCGCTGCCCGGTCCCGCTGCCCGCTGCGCGGGCCTGGGCGCGTCGAGGGCCCGGGTGCGCGTGGCGACCCCGGGCCGGCGAGTCGGCGCCAGGTCCCGGGGTCGTCGCGTCGGCCCACGGAGGGGCACAGCGTGAGGGACGCGGGGCGACCATAGGCCGACCGACCTAGTTGGCCAAGCGGGATGGTCGCCCTATCGTCGTGCCCATCCCACGGTCCGCCGGGGGCAGCGGGGGGCGCAGCGCGTAGGGCACCCGCTGGCGACGAATCGGATCGCCGCCAGCGGACGCGCCGCCGGACCGGGGACCGCTACCCGGTGATCCCCCGCATCGCCAGCTCGACGTGGGCGCGGATGAAGGGCTCCACGGCCTCGCGGCCGGGCCCGCTGGGCGCCAGGTACACGATCAGCGCGACCGCCGCCACCGAGAACACCAGCATCGCCGCCTGCCCGGGATCGACGTCGGCGCGGACGGCGCCGCGGTCGCGGAGCGCGGCCAGGGCGGCCGTGAGTTGGGCGATGGCCAGCTGGTCGCGCGACTCGAACTCGACGGCCATGGTGCGGCGGGCCGGGCTGAAGCTCGCGCCGAACACCTCGGCGGCCAGGTCCCGATCGAGCTCGAGCATCGGGGTGAGGTACGTCATCACGACGGTCATCGCGGCATCGAGCGGCGTCATGCGCGCCACGTCGAGCGCCGCGACCGCGGCATCGAGGTCGTCGGTGGAGCGGACCATCGTGACCGCGAACAGGACCGCGTGCTTGGTCCCGAAGTGGTTGTAGACGGTGCCCGGCGACACGCCCGCCGCGGCGGCGATCTCCTCGACCGACGTCGCGGCATAGCCGCGCTCGGCGAACAGCCCGGCTGCAGCCTCCGTCACCCGGGCGAATGTGGACCGCTTGTTCTCGGCTCGACGTCCCGTGGTCATTGCGCTCAATTCTTGTAGTCACTACAATAATCGACGACGCAACCCCGCCTCGGCCGCCAGATCCACGAGGAGCAACGTGAGCAGCCCTCTCGTCGTCGCCCAAGACCTCGTCAAGACGTACGGCACCGGAGATGCTGCCATCCGCGCGCTCGATCGCGTCTCATTCTCGATCGAGCCGGGCGAATTCGTCGTCCTCCTCGGCCCGTCGGGATCGGGCAAGACCACGCTGCTCAACCAGGTCGGCGCCCTGGAGCGCCCCACGTCGGGCAGCCTGAAGGTCAACGGCGTGGAGATCGCCGGCATGTCGTCGGCCGAGCAGACCGAGTACCGCCGCTCGACCGTTGGCTTCGTCTTCCAGTTCTACAACCTCGTGCCCACGCTGACCGCCATGGAGAACGTCGCGCTCATCGCGGAGATCACCGGGGCCGGGGCCGAGGAG
>JAKAMV010000023.1 GCA_021812735.1 Chloroflexota bacterium
GGGACGATCTGGGCGGGTGCTGGCTCGGCCGGGCCCGCTGCGGCGGGGGCCGGGGGTGCCCATGAGGATGGGGACGGCTCGGAGGACGCGGCGCCCAGCGGTTCGTCAGGCAGCGGAGCAGAGGGTTCAGTCATGTTCCTGGGCGAGTTCGGACAGGGATCGAGGCATGGTCAGCCGCGTCAAGCATGCGGCAAATGGCTTCAGCGCGAGTGGATGGACGATGAAGGTGCCTTGATCTACGCCGCATCAGGCGGCCCGGATGCGGCGTCGGGCGGCGGCCGTCGCGCGCACGAAGTGGCGCAGGTGGTACAGCGGCCGGACGTGGCTCGGCTCGCCCGTGTAGATCGTGGAGATCGGCACCCACTCGAGCGACCAGCCCTGGCGGATGCACACGGCGATCATCTCCACCTCGAACTCGAACCCTGTCTCGCGGCTGTCCAGCATGGCCGCCATCAGCCGGCGGCCCACCAGCCGGTAACCCGACTGGTTGTCGGGGATCGGGATGCCCACGGCCCACGAGAACGCGGCGGCGCCGAGCGTGTTGGACAGCCGGCGCACGAGCGGCATCTGCGCGAATTCGCGTCGGCCGATCACGAGCTCCGGGCGCGGCCCTGCGGCCGCCACGGCAGCAGGCATGCCACCCGGGATGGTCGGCGCGTGCGTATCGCCCGCCGCGAACGCGGCCGGCGCCGCATCGCCCGGCGCGAACGCGGCCAGGAAGCGCGGGATCTCGTCGGGGTCGTGCTGGCCGTCGGCGTCGAGCGTCACGGCGGCCTCGTACCCCTCGGCAAGCGCGTTGCGGAACCCCATCCGCAGCGCCGCGCCCTTGCCCTGGTTCGGCCGCTGCGGCAGGACCACGGCGCCGGCTGCCGCCGCCTGCGCGGCCGTGTCGTCCGACGAGCCGTCGTCAACCACGAGCACCGGCAGGTGGCGCCGGGCCGCCGCCACGACCGCACCGATCCGCGGGCCCTCCTGATAGCCCGGGATCAGGGCGAGGACGCGCGGCCGGCCGTCGGGCGCAGCGGTCACTTGGCGGCGAACGAGAGGCTCTTGACCACGGGCGAGGCGCTCGTGAGCAGATCGCCGAACCCGTCCCCGGCAAACGAATCCAGATCCACGACCACCGTGCCCTGGCCGGGGACGTCAAGCAGGTAGAGGCGCAGCTTCTCGTCGCCGGCCACCCACCAGCCGAGCGCCGCCGACGGACGGAGGAACAGCGGCACCGTCGGAAGCCCGTTCGCGAACGAGCACGTCGTGGTCCAGCCCGAGCGGATGCTGACGTCCATCCGGGTCGCGGGCAGACCCGACACGGTGACCATGACCGGCTGGGAGACGTTGAGGCCCGGCAGCGAGCGGATCCACGACACCAGCTGGGTCGCGGTGGTGCCGACGCCCGCCTGCGGGGCCGCGGGGCACGCGGGGTCCTGCGAGAGCGCCTGCGGGTTGTGGAACAGGTGGATGCCGTTGTTCACGTCGAGCGCGAGGGCGAGGTTGAAGTAGTCCGGCGCGTCGACCGGGTTCACCCACCCGTCGCCCACCGTGTAGCTGGCGGTGGGCTGGAACGACCCGGTGGCGTGCGTCCCAGCCGGCACCGCGGGCGGGCCGGAGGGCGACGGGCTCGCGCCGCCGGGCAGCATCGAGCAGCCTGCGACCAGCGGGAGGAGCGCGAGGGCGGCGGCGGCCGCCAGACCGCGACTCACGCTGGGTCGCCTGCCGGGCGACGGGGGGCGTCGGGGTGCCCCAGCACCGGGGCGAGCGCGGCGATCTGGTCCGGCGTCACGCGGCAGCAGCCGCCGACGAGCCCGGCACCGAGGCCGCGCCAGCGGCGCACGGCGTCGGGGTCCACGCGGTCGCGCCCGGAGCCTGTCCAGCGGCGCGCCGCCGCGTCCCAGCCCTCGCCGCTGTTGGGGTAGACGACAATCGGGAGCGATGTGGCGGCGCGGATCCGGGCCACCAGCTCGTCGAGGTGCTCGGGCGCAGTGCAGTTGACCCCCACGGCGAGCACGCCCGGCCGACCGTCGACGGCCGCCACGCCCTCCTCCACCGGCGCGCCGCTGCAGAGGTGCGCACCGTCGCGGCACGAGAAGCTGACCCAGGCGGCGGCACCGCCGATCTGCGGCAGCAGCTCGGCGACGGCGGCCGCCTCCGCGACCTCGGGGATCGTCTCCACCGCCAGGACGTCCGCGCCCGTGGACGCGAGGACCGCGAGGCGGTCGCGGTGGAAGTCGCGCAGCTGGGCGACGGTTCGGCCGTAGTTGCCGCGGTACTCCGACCCGTCGGCGAGCATGGCGCCGAACGGGCCCACCGACGCGGCGACGAACCGCCGCACGGACGGTCGCCCCGCGGCCGCATCCTGCGCAGCCGCGGCTGCGCGCGCCTCGGCGGCCAGCTCGACGCTGCGGCGCAGCAGCGCCTCGGCGCCGACGCGGTCGATCCCGCGCGCCGCGAAGCCCTCGAACGTGGCCTGGTAGCTGGCGGTGGTCGCCACTCGGGCTCCGGCCAGGAAGAAGGCAAGATGGGCCGCCACGATCGCCGCCGGGTCGTCTGCGAGGAGGCGGGCCGACCACAGCCGGTCGGACAGGTCGGCGCCCTGCGCCTCGAGCTGGGTGGACAGGCCGCCGTCGAGCACGACAGCCTCGCCCGCGTCGAGGGCGGCCCGAAAGGCGGTGGCATCCATGCACCCCGATGGTGCCACCTCCGGCGACTGCCGGCACGGGCAACCGGCCGGTTCGCTGCTCTGCCCAGGCCGCGGACGCTCCGGCGCGCCAGCGAAGGCCGAGGCGCGCCGGACTTCGTGCACGATGCCGCCGCGTGCATTCGTTCTGTCAATTGCGCAATTGCGCAAATAGGTGTAGGGTCGCGTCATGGCCGCCGACCCCGATCCGCTCGAACGCTTCCGCCGCCACGCAGAGATCTGCAAGGTCCTGACCGACCCCAAGCGGCTGCTCCTCCTCGAATCCCTGGGCGGCGGGGACCGCACCGTGGGCGAGCTCGCCGCCGTCATCGGCACCTCACTCCCCAACGCCAGCCAGCACCTTGCAGTGCTGCGCTCAGCCGGGCTGGTGGACGGACGCCGCGAGGGCGCGGTGGTCCGCTACCACCTGGCCGAGCCCGCGATCCTCGAGGCGTGCGACATCGTCGGCGGCATCGTGGAGCGGCGGCTGGCCTCGCGCCGTCCGACCACCGCTGACGGCCTGGCTCCGTCCACCCGAACCGCGGCTGCCGCGGGCTAACCCGCCTCGTCCCGCATCCCACCAACCGGCCGGTGCCGGCTAACCGGAGATCCGCAGATGGCCATCAAGAACGCCAACGTCACCCTCGCCGGCGACGGCCTCCGCTTCGTCGGCTCCGTCGGCAGCGGCCACCAGATCGTCCTCGACGACGGCAGCGGCGACACCGGCGCTCGCCCGGCTGAGCTCGTCCCGCTGGCCTTGGCCGGGTGCACGGCGATGGACGTCATCTCCATCCTGCGCAAGAAGCGCCAGGACGTCCGCGCGTACAGCGTCGAGACGGCGGGCGTGCAGATGGACGTCCACCCCCACGCGTACACGCGGATCGACGTCACGCACGTGGTGACCGGCGTCGGCGTGGACCCCGCAGCGGTGGCGCGGGCGATCGAGCTGTCGGCCACCAAGTACTGCTCGGTCGGCTCGACGCTGGCGACTGGGATCACCGAACTCCACCACGGCTATCGCCTGATCGACGCCGAGACCGGCGCCGAGTTGTCGGCCGAGGTGCTCGTGGAAGGGCCCCACCACGAGATCAGCGTGCCGGCTGAGGCCTGAGCCGTGGCCAACCAGAAGCAGCGCAAGGGGTTCGACCGCGCCGGCGCGCCGACGACTGCGGGCCAAGCCGCCGCGCAGAGATCTGCCGGCCCGAAGTCCAGGCCCGCGGCCCGGAAGGGCCCCGGCCGGTCGTGGGCGATCGGCGGGGTCATCGGCGCCCTCGTCCTCGCCGCGGTCGCCATCGGCGGGGTGCTCCTGCTCTCGGGCGGGAGCAGGGCAGGCTCCTCGGGCAGCGGAGCGGTCGTCCAGACCAGCAACGGCACGTACACCAACGTCACGCCCGATCAGCTCGCGTCCGAGCTCAAGACGCACGACTTCACCCTCCTCAACGTCAAGACGCCGTACATCGGCGAGATCGCCGGCACCGACCTGTACATCCCGTACACCGACCTCCAGGCGCGGGCCTCCGAGCTGCCGACCGACAAGTCGGCCAAGCTCGTCGTCTACTGCCGATCCGGCAACGAGAGCGCGATCGCGGTTCAGACGCTCCTCCAGATGGGCTACTCGAACATCCAGAACCTCGACGGCGGGATGAACGCGTGGACGGCGAGCGGCCGCAGCATCGTCCAGATGAACCGCACCTGACCGATGAGCTGCCCCGCCTGGGTGGACGCGAAGTTCCGCGCCCACGTTCTCCTCTGGACCGTGCTGTCCGCCCTCGCGTACGGCCTCGTGGCGGCGATCATCCCCAATCCGGTGTTCGGCCGCGAGATCCCGCCGACCGACGCCGCCGTCACCGTGTGGCTCCTGTCCGCGCCCTTGATGGGCGTCATCGACGCCACCTACTCGTCTCCCTGGGCGGCCGCCACCTCGCCGATCATGCTGCTCGACGGGGACGGTTCGGCGCGCCACACGCCGTCCGCGACCGCGACGGCAGCCGCCGAGGACGAACGCGCCACCTGGCTGGGCGGCGTCGCATCGTTCGGGACCTTCCTCGCGATCGGCTGCCCCCTGTGCAACAAGATCGCGCTGGTGCTCCTCGGGACCAGCGGCGCCCTCTCGATCTGGGCGCCCATCCAGCCGATCCTCGGCGCCGCGTCGCTGCTCCTGCTGGTCGGCACCGTTGCGTGGCGGCTCCGGATGCGGGCCACAGGGGCGAGCTGCTCGGTCTGACCGACGCGGATCCGGGCGGGCCTGCGCTGGGTGCGAGCGCCGCGCGGCGTATGCATCCAGCCTGCCCGCGCGGCGTTTGCATCCAGCCTGCCCGCGCGGCGTATGCATCCAGCCTGCCCGCGCGGCCTGCCCGGCCTGACCCCCGCGCGGCGTTTGCATCCAGCGATTGAACGGTGCGCTCGCGGCACGGATGCTGCGATGCGCGACCAACTGGTGCGCTGCGTCGGTCGTTGCCGGTGCGCGGGCGCACGAACGTTTCAGCAGAAGACTCGATCGTGCGCTGGGTGCCCCGTTGAGTCTCCGAGCGCAACGGCCGCGCACCGGGACGCCGCAAGGCTCCCCGCAAGGGCAGACGGAACCGACGGCCTGGCACGCGGCGGCGCGGAAACCGTTCCACGATTGCGCAACGATCCGGAAACCCGGTCCCCGGCGCGAGGCTCAGCCGTGGAGGCCGGCCCGATCAGCCGTTCGCGAACAGCGAGGCATACCCGTTGATCGCCGGCTGCCCGCCGAGGTGCGCGTAGAGCACGTTCGAGGTCGCGGGGATCTCGCGACGCGACACCAAGTCGATCAGCCCGGCCATCGACTTGCCCTCGTACACCGGGTCCGTGATCACGCCCTCGAGCCGCGCGACCAGTCGCATCGCCTCGAGCGTCCGCTCGCCGGGGATGCCATAGACGCCCTCGTGGTAGCGGTCGTCGAGGACCACCTCGTCATCGCGAAGGTCGCGCTGGACGCCGATCATCCCGGCCGTCCGCTGGGCGATCCGTCGGATCTGGTCGCGGGTCTCGGGCACGGTCGCCGACCCGTCGATGCCGATCACCCGACGCCTGCGCCCGCCCGCGTCCTCGAGCACGGCGAACCCCGCGATCATTCCCGCCTGCGTGGACCCGGTGACGGAGCAGACGACGACCGTGTCGAAGAACACGCCGAGCGCCTGCTCCTGCGCGGCGACCTCGAACGCCCAGCCCGCGAAGCCGTGCCCGCCGAGCGGATGATCCGACGCGCCCGCCGGGATGGCGTAGGGCTTGCCGCCTGCCGCCTCGACGCTGGACAGCGCCTCCTTCCACGAGTCCCGGATCCCGATCGAGAAGGCCGCAGGGTTCAGCCGCACGTCAGCGCCCATGAGGCGGCTCATCAGGATGTTCCCCACGCGGTCGTACGTGACATCGTTCCAATCGACCCAGTGCTCCTGCACGAGCACGCACTTCATCCCCGCGTGGGCGGCCACCGCGGCCACCTGGCGGGTGTGGTTCGACTGCACGCCGCCGATCGAGACCAGCGTGTCGGCGCCCTGCGCCTTCGCGTCCGCGAGCAGGTACTCGAGCTTGCGCACCTTGTTGCCGCCGAAGGCGAGCCCGCTGTTGCAGTCCTCGCGCTTGGCCCAGATCGTCGCCCCGCCGAGGTGCGTGGAGAGGCGACCGAGCCGCTGGATGGGCGACGGACCGAACAGGAGTGGTTCGCGCTGGTAGTCGGCGAGCGTGGGCATCGGGCGGTCTCCGGGCGGGGCGGCGAAGGCCCAGCCGGCGCGGCTGGCCCGTCGTCGGGGATGGTACTGCCGCGCGACGCCCTCGCTGGCTCGGGCGGGTCACGGGAGGGGCGGCGACTACTCGCCAGCCGCGAGCCTCGCGACCCGTGCAGCACCCGTCTGCCTAGAATCCGATCAGCGCCCCTGCGCGGTCCCGCAGCCGGCCGATCCGCGAGCGTCGGTAGACGCCGGGGCGGATGGCGGTCCAGTCGTCGGCGAACCGGCGGTGCGCGTCCCACTCCGCGTCGTCGGGGAGCGGCGCCAGCTCGATCGCCGCGCCGCGCCCCAGCCCGCTCGCGAGCACGAAGTCCGCGAGATGCGGGTTCCGGGGCAGCAGCGGCCCGTGGAGGTACGTGCCGATCCGCAGGCCGCGCATCCCGCCCTCGCCGGGCAGGGAGATCGCACCCTCGAGGCCCGACGACCCGTCGTTCCCCCGCCCGATCAGCACGCGGCCCAGCGGGCGCATGGTCGGCCCGAGCGTCGTGCGCCCCGAGTGGTTCTCGAAGCCCACAATCCGCCGCCGGCCTTGGGCGTCGGCGGCGGCGATCGGCGAGGCCTCGTCCAGCTCGACGGCGATCCCGCCCACGAACCGCTCCGCCCCGACGGGCATCTCCGTCTCGACGTCCAGGAGCCCGGGACCCGGGATCTCCCCGACGTGCGGGCTGCGGAAGGCGTGGCCCAGGTTCTGGTAGCCCGCGCACACGGCCAGCAGGGCGGCCCCCGCATCGATCGCCCGCCGCAGGGGATCCGCCAGCGCGATGAGCTCGTCCGCCACGGCCCGCTGGTGCTGGTCCGCCCCGCCGCCGATGAAGATGACGTCCGCGCCGGCGAGCTTCGCGCCGTCCTGGGCGCCGATGCCCCGCACCTCGGCCTCGATCCCGCGCCAGGACGCCCGGCGCACCAGACTGTCGATATTGCCGCGATCCCCGTACAGGTTCAGGGCGTCGGGAAACAGGTGGGCGATGACGACTCGGTCGGGCACTGCCGAGCCGGCCCGTGCGTTCATCGCGGCATCGGCGGGACGACGCCCCGCCCCGCGAACGCCGCCCGGATGCCCAGCAGCGCGGTGTAGGTGGCCACCACGAGCACCGTCCCGCCGGCCGGCGCCTCGGCGATCGTGCGGTCCACCGCCTCGGTGGGATCGTCCACGAGGCCCAGGTAGTCTGGCGGCGGGACGGCAGGGTCCGCGCAGACGGCGTACTTGAGACGGACCGCGAAGTCGGCGGCCCGGCGGCCGGTCAGTCGGTAGGGTCGCCCGACGATCAGGTCGGCGGGCGAGCAGTCCCAGTACCACGACACGTCACGCCCGTCGGCGAAGGCGTCGTTGAGCGCGACGACCATGCGGTCGATCGGCGCCCCCTGGGCGACCGAGGTCAGCTCGGCCATGGTGGCCGGGTTCTTGAGCAGCGAGAGCACGACCGTGCGGCCGTCGACCGCGAACTGCTCGAAGCGCGCGAACGGCGGCACGGCCGCGGCCAGCGCCCGGACGGCCGCGCGGGCGTCGAGGCCCAAGCCGATCGCGGCCGCCACCGCGCCCGCCGCGTTGTACGCGTTGCCCAGGCCCGGAAGGCGGAGCACGACCTCCTCGCTCGCCTCGCCGACCGCCTCGCGCCAGGAGAACCGGAGGCGCTGCCCGTTGAGGCCCTGCCGCTCCACGATGGCCACGGCGACAGACGGCGAGGGCCTGGCGAATCCGCAGCTCGCGCAGGCGTAGTCGCCGAGGTGGCCGATCGTCGTCCAGGCGCGCCGCAGCTGCGCCCCGCACAGGGGGCATGTGACCGGCTCCGGCGTCAGCTCGGCGGCACTGGTCCGGTCGGGCGCGCCGGCGAAACCGTAGCCGAAGAGGCGCGCGCCGTTGTCGCCCGCAACCTGCGCCAGGCTCGTGACCCGAGGGTCGTCGGCGCAGTGGACCACCGTGCTCCCCTCGCCCTCCCCGCCGAGCATCGCCCTCCACAGCCGGATCAGGTGGTCCGTCTCGCCGAAGCGGTCGAGCTGGTCGCGGAACAGGTTGGTCATGACCAGCACGCCGCCGGGCACCGCAGGCCGGACCAGCGGCAGCGCGGCCTCGTCAACCTCGAGCACGGCGATCGTCCCGCGGCGCCGGAACCGCCCCCGGAGCGTGGTGGCGTTGACGAACACCGTGCCGATCGACTGGCGGAGGTTCGCGCCCGACGCGTTGGCGAGGACGGGATGGCCCAGCTCCGCCACGATCGTGGCGAGCATCTTGGCCGTCGACGTCTTGCCGTTGGTGCCGGTCACGAGCGCGGCACCGCGGAGGTCGGCCGCAAGCCGCGCATCAATGCCCGGGGCGAGCCTGATGGCCGCCAGGCCGGGCAGCGACGTGGCGCCTCGACCGAACCGGCGGACGGTCCATGTCAGCCCGCGCGCGGCGAGGAGCGCGGACGCGTCGCGGACGGAGGCGCGCGGGCGGGCGGGGGGCGCGGTCATGCCCGCAAGGGTACAGGTGTGCGCGCGGGTGCCCTGCCGAGGGCCCCGCCTGGTCGCCGGACAGGGCCAGCGTCGCCGCGTCGCCGTCAGGTATGCGCACCAGGACTGGTAGCCGCGGCGCCATACGGCTGCCCGGTCAGCTATGCGCCCCGAGCATGCATGGTGGCCCAAGGTTGCGACCAGCGCACCATTCGCGCCAACCGAGCCGGGCGCCCATGGATAGCAGTCCCCACAGGAATTCCTGACGAGGCCGGGATGCCCGACGGGGCCGCGGCCGGCGAGGGGTCGATCAGCCGGATGCGCGCACCAGCATCGCTCGATCCGCCTCGGCAGAGGAGCGCAGCCCGGCCAGCCCGAACGCCAGGTTGACCTCGGCTGCCAGCAGGTCGAACGCACGCGCCACCCCCGCCTCGCCGCGCCACGCCAGCGACCACAGCACCGGCCGCCCGAGCATGACGCCCCTCGCCCCCAGCGCCAGCGCCGTGACCACGTCGGTCCCGCGCCGGATCCCGGAGTCGAGGAGCACCGGCGCGCGACCCGCGACCGCGTCCACCACCGCCGGCAGCGCGTCGATCGCGGCGACCGAGCGGTCCAGCTGGCGCCCGCCATGGTTCGAGACGTCCACCGCCGCCGCGCCGAGGTCCAGCGCGCGCACGGCGTCATCGGGGTGCAGGACGCCCTTGACGACGACGGGCAGCCGCGTGGCACCGACAACCCAAGCCAAGTCGTCCCACGTGTTCGACAGCTTGAACTCGTCATCCCCGTAGGTCTCGTCGCGCTTGACGGCGCGGCGCCGGATGTTCGCGTAGGTCACGTCCGCGGGCAGCGAGAACCCGGCGCGGATGTCGCGCTCGCGGCGGCCGAGGATCGCGGCATCCATCGTGAACACGATCGCCTCGTAGCCCGCCGCCTCCGCCCGCCGCAGCAACTCGCGGTTCCGGCCCTCGTCGTCGAGGAGGTACAGCTGGAACCAGCGCGCGGCGCCGGTCGCCGCCACGTCCTCGATGGCCGCGGAGCCCACCGTGGACAGGCAGAACACGAGACCCCGCTCGGCACACGCCCGGGCGACGGCCAGCTCGCCCTCGGGATCAGCCAGGCGGTGGAGCGCCATCGGCGCCACCATGAACGGCGACGGCCAGCGTCGGCCGAGCACGTCCACCGAGGCGTCGCGGTCGCGGATCTCGACGCCGATCCGCGGCACGAAGCGCCAGCGGTCGAATGCCGCCACGTTGTCGCGCAGGGTCACCTCGTCGTTGGCGGCGCCCGAGTAGTAGGCGCCGCTGCCGGGCGGCAGCTTCGCGAGCGCGAGGGCCTCGAAGTCGGCCAGGCGGATCGGGTCGCCCCCCGAGGGCGTCGCAGCGTGCTCCCAGCCCTCGCGGCTGGCGCCGCCAGTGCCGCTCATCCCATGCCCCGGATGCGCAGGGCGTTCGCGTGGGCCGGGAACCCCTCGTGGTCGGCGAGGGCGAGGGTGGGCGCGGCCAGCGAGCGGAGCCCGTCCTCGGTCAGCTTGGCGACCGACGCCGTGGTCATGAATGTCCGGGCGGTCACCCCGCCGTTGATCCGCGCGAAGCCGCCCGTTGGCAGCGTCGCCGGCACCCCGATCGTGAAGTTCGCCGCCGAGACCGGCGAGTCCTGTCCGAGCAGCACCTCGCCCGCGTAGGTCAGCTTCGCCAGCGTCGCCTCCGGGTCGCGCGTGGCGATCTGCATGTGCTCGGGCGCATAGTCCCCGGCGAACGCGGTCGCCTCGTCCATCGTGTCGAACAGGAAGGCACCGCCCAGGCTGGACAGCGCGGACCGGGCGTACGAGGCGCGCGGCTCGGGCAGCGCGGCCACCTGCTTCGCCATCTCGGTGTCCACCGCCTCGACCACGGCCAGCGAGTCGGTCACCAGCAGGGCGGCGGAATCGGCGCCGTGCTCAGCCTCGTTGAGCAGGTCGGCCGTGAGGCGCACAACGTCGATCGAGTCGTCCGCGAGCACGAGGCTCTCTGACGGCCCGCACAGCATGTTCGTCGCCACGCCGTGGACCTGGGCGAGGATCTGCGCAGCCGTCACCGCCGGCGAGCCCGGCCCGACGATCTTGGCGACGCGCCCGATGGTCTGCGTGCCCAGCACTGCCGCTGCCACCCCGGCCGGCCCATTGGCCCGCAGGACCTTCGCGATCCCCAGCTCCTTGGCGGTCGCGAGCACGCCCGGGTCCACCCTGTCCGTGCCCGGCAGCGGCGGCACCACGACCGTGATGTCCGCCACGCCGGCGACCACCGCCGGCGTGCCGATCATCACGAGCACGCTCGGGAACGAGCCCTTGCCGCACGGGACGAACAGTCCGGCCGAGGGGATCGGGCGGTGGCGCTCCCCCACCACCACGCCGGGGCGCGTCTCCTTGCGCCAGTCTGGCATCGCGGCCAGCTGCGCCTCGTTGAAGGCGCGGACCTGGGCGATGCCCACACGGATGGCGTCGAGCAGCCTGCGGTCGATGGACGCATGGGCCTCGTCGATGGCCGCCTGGCTGACGAGCAGGTCCTCCGGGGCGATCGCGACCTTGTCGAAGCGCGCCGTCGCATCGGCCACGGCCTGGTCGCCGCGCGCCGCCACGTCCGCGTAGATCTCCGAGATCGACGCCATGAGCTTGGGGTCGAAAATCCCCGCGGTGGCGCGCGCCATGATCCGCGAGCGCTCGGCGGCGTCGAGGTCGCGCCAGCGGCGCAGGGTGAGCACGTTCATGCGGTCCTCCCGCCATCGACGACGATGGCCGATCCGGTGACGTAAGACGCCTCGTCCGAGGCGAGGAAGGCGATGACGGCGGCGATCTCCTCCGGCTGCGCGACCCGCCCGAGCGGGATCCCCGCATTGATGGTCTCCTGGGTGGACGGGTCGCCGAGGTACGCCTCGGTCATGGGCGTGCGGACGTAGCCCGGGCAGACGGCGTTCACGCGGACGCCCCGGCCCGCGAGGTCGCGGCCCAGGCTCCGGGCGAGGAGCACCGCGCCGCCCTTGCTGGTGTTGTAGTCCACGAAGCCGGGCTCCGCGGCGAGCCCGTTGACGCTCGCAATGAGCACGATCGAGCCGCCCCTCCCGTCAGCGACCATCCGGCGGGCGCCCGCCTGTGCGGCAACGAACATGCCCGTGACATTGGTCGCCATGACGCTGGCGAAGTTCGCCGGGTCGAGGTCGAGCACGTCGCGGCCCTCGCCGTCGATCCCCGCCGCAGCCACGAGCACATCGAGACGCCCGGTCGTCGCGGCGGCACGTGCCACGGCCGCGTCCACGGCGGCAGGATCGGTCACGTCCACGGCGCCACCGCTGAACTCCGCGCCCGGGGCGGCGCTCCGGAGGCGCACCAGCGCCGCGCGGAGACGACCCTCGTCGCGACCCAGGACGAAGACGGCGGCGCCCTCCACGGCCAGGCGCTGCGCGGCAGCCAGACCGATGCCCGAGGTGCCACCCGTGACGAGCGCGGCCTTGCCGGCGAAACGGGCGGTCGACGGGATCATCGGGCAGGCTCCCTCGTGCGGCGCAGTGTGGGCAGGATGGTACCGGCCCGCGGCCCGCGGCTCGCGGCCCGCGGCTCGGCACCGTCGCGCTTCGGTCGCCCGGCGACTCAACGGCGCGCTCCCCGCCCGGCCGCTGCACCCAGCGACTCATTCGTGCGCTCCGGATGCGGCGGCGGGCAAGCCAGCGTGCAAATGCGTCGCCCGGCGGATGAGTTGTACCGGGAGCGCACCGTTGAGTCGCCGGGCGAGGGGGACGAGCCGGGCGCGAAGGCCGGGCTCAGATGCAAGGACGATACGGCCTCATCTCGATGTCGGCGCCCTCATGCCCGCGCCTCCTCGAGCGTCCGCCCGATCACGCCGACCACGCGATCCACGTCCTGCGGCCGCGGCAGGCTGATCCGCGTCCAGCCAGGGACGCTGAGATTCGCGCCCGGGCGCACGGCGATCGCCTCGGCGGCGAGCCCCGCCGGCCAGTCGTCGCGGTCCTCGACCAGGACGAAGTTGGCCTGCGACGGCAGCCAGCGCAGCCCGAGGCTCGTGAGCCCCGTGCACAGGGCGGTGCGCGATGCCAGCGTGTCGCGCACGGTTCGCGCCAGGTGCGCCTCGTCATCGAGCGCGGCGGCGGCGGCGGCCAGCGTCGGGGCCGACACGTTGAACGGCGGCCGGATGCGGCCGATCGGCTCGAGGACCTCGGCCGACGCCACGGCGTAGCCCACGCGCATCCCCGCCAGGCCGTACGCCTTGGAGAACGTCCGCGTGACCACGAGGCCCGGATGACGCCCGAGCAGGTCCAGGGCGGTAGACCGCAGCGCGGGCTCGACGAAGTCGACATACGCCTCGTCCACGACCACCAGCCAGTCGGCCGGCACGCCGTCGAGTAGCGCGGCTATCGCGTCGACCGCAACCACGGTGCCGGTCGGGTTGTGCGGGTTGGCCACGTACAGCACGCCCGGCGCCCCTGCGGCGCGGGCGACGGCGGCCATTGCCGGCAGGTCGTGGACGCCACCGGGCGCGCGCACCTGCGCGACCGTGGCGCCGGCGGCACGGGCGCTGATCCTGTGGATCCCGTACGCCGGGTCGGCCATCAGCGCGTGGCGGCCCGGCTCGAGGTACGTGTTCGCCAGCAGGTACAGCGTCTCGTCCGAGCCGGCGCCCACCACGATCTGGTCCGGCGCCACCCCGTGCCTCGCCGCCAGCTTCGCCCGCAGCGTGGGCGCGCCGGCCTCCGGGTAGCGGTTGACGCCGTCGAGCACCGCCCTCGCCGCCGCCACGGCCAGCGGCGAGGGCCCGAAGGGGTTCTCGTTGGACGCCAGCCTGAGCGCGCGCTGGACCGCCGACGGGACGGCGCCCGGGACATACGGCTCGATCGCCGCAACGGCGGCACGGGGCGAGGGGCCGGACCGCGCACCGGAGCCCGCGGCGCCCATCAGTCGAGCGTCCCCTTTACGCCGGCCGTCAGCCCGGCACGGAACGGATTCGGGTCGAAGCAGCCGCGGAGCGCCACGGCGAACGCCCGCGCGACCGCCTCCCAGGCGTGGTGCGGGTCCTGCCCGGTGACCGACCGCAGGTGGAGCGTGCAGCGGGCGCCCTGCGCGAAGCCCTCGTAGAACGCCACCATGTCGGCGCCGGTCATGTCCTCCACCCATTCCGCCCGCGCGCCGTCGCTCTCGCGGGCGATGAAGCCCATGGCGCGCCCCTCGAACGACAGGCCGGCGAACGCCGACGCCTCGTCCATCACGCGCCACGCGGTCCCGCCACCCTCGACGCCGTCCGCCATCGCGCGGCGAAGCAGCGCGGCCACGCCCATGCCCATCGCGAGGCCGATGTCCTCGCACACCACGTGGCGCAGTGCGAAGGTTGTGCGCTCGAACTCAACCTCCAGGTTGAGGCTCCCGTGCCACGCGATTATCTCGAGCATGTGATCGAAGAACGCCAGGCCGGTGCCGAGGCGCGGCTCCGCGCGTGTTCCGCGCGTGATCGCCACCCGAACCCGCGCCTCGCGCGTGACGCGGTCGACGACCACGCGATTGCCGTCCTGGGTGACGCCCATTCCCTTGTAGCCGTCCATCGGGTCGTTCATTGACTGCGCTCCTTGTGCGGCGTCGGCGGCCCGACAGCGTGGTCGATGGGGGTCGAGCGGTCAGGTGCCGGCGAGGATCCGGCGCGGGGTGCGGGCGAACAGCAGCTCGAGGTCGGCGTCACCGAGGCCGGAGGTCCGGAGTCGCGGCGCGATCCGCTCGAGGAGGTGAGCGTACCCGGGTCCGCCGTGGGCGTGAAGCTGGCTCTTGAGGCACACGTCCTGGCTGAGCGCCAGCCGGTCGGCCCAGCCCTGCTCGAAGGCGAGCAGGACCGCGGCGATCCGTCGCCCGTCGGTGGGCATGCCCCTGCCGCCGTACGCGTCCTCGTCGCCCCAGACGTCGATAGCGACGGTGACGCCGCGCTCGGCGAGGCTGCGGGCATACGCCGGGTCGGCGAGCGAGGGGTCGAGGTGCGCGACCACCAGCCTCGCCGGGTCGGCCCCTGCGCCGAGCACGTGGTCGAGGGCCTCGTGGCCGTTGCGTCCCCACGGGTCGAGGTGGACGACGAGGCCGACCCCCGTCTGCGCCTGGGCCTCGCCGGCGGCCCACAGCATCCGCGCCTCGTCCGGCTCGAGCGGGTCCGAGGTGCCGATCTCGCCGATCACCCCGGCGCGGATGCCCGTGCCGTCCGCCCCCTCGAGCAGGTCGCGCAGCAGCTCGTCGCAGAGGCGCTCGGCCGGCGCGCCGCGCAGTCCGGCCGGCCGGGCGCCGGCAATGTACCGTCCGCAGCCCATCACGACGTTGAGCCCGCTGCGGCGGGCCAGATCCGCGAGCGCGACAGGCCGCCGGCCGATCTCGGCGAGCGTGAGGTCCACCACCGTGGCGCCGCCCGCCGCCGCGAACGGCGCCAGCTCCGCCGCCGCGAGGTCGAGGTCGTCGAGCACCAGGTTGTCGTGGAACGCGAACGGGTTCGCGCGGACGCGGTCGATCGTCGCGGGCCCCACCGGCTGCTCCGCCGCGGGGTCGCCCGTGTCAAACCACGGCCAGAGGTTGATCAGCAGATGCTCGTGGAGCAGCGTCGGCCCGAGCGCCTCTGCCGCCACCGGTCCCAGGACCGTCTGCACCGCTGCCATGTCAGTGGGCAGCGTATCCCGGTCCAGAACGATCCGAAGCCGTCCACGCCCGGCACCATCGCGCTGCCAGGCGAGGTCAGCGACACCTTCGGCGGCGGGCGGCGTTTCGGCGGGGCACGGCGCGATGACGTCGGCCGCACGGCGCCCGACGTCGGCCGCCAGCGCTCTGCTCCCGTCAGCTATGCCTGTGGGGACTGGTAGCCGAACTGGAGCCCGGCGACGGCGCAGGTATGCACCTCGCGCATGAATGGACACCCGAGGTGGCGAACGACGGCTAGGGAGGCCGTCCAGTCCGTCGTGGCCACGGCTACCAGTCCTGACAGGGCTATCTGACGACGTCCCGCGGCGCCGGCGACCGTCAGCCGACCCTGCCCCCGGCCGCCAGCCCTGGCTCCGTCGCGAGCGACTCCTCCCGGATCGACGTCAGGATGCGGTGCCGCAGCCCCGAGAACTCGGGCGACTCCTGCACCTCGATGGTCCGCGGACGAGGCAGCGGGATCGGCACCTCCTCCTTGAGGCGCCCGGGCTGGTTGGTCATCACGATCACGCGGTCGCTGATGTACACGGCCTCGTCCACGTCGTGGGTGATGAACAGCACCGTGAGCCGGTGCGCCTCCCAGACGCGCGTGAGCAACTCCTGCATGAGCAGGCGGGTCTGGGCGTCGAGGGCCCCGAACGGCTCGTCCATCAGCAGGATCCGCGGGCGGTAGCAGAGGGCCCTGGCGATCGCCACGCGCTGCTTCATGCCGCCGGACAGCTGGCGCGGATACGCGTCGGCGTACCTGGACAGGCCCACGAGGTCGAGGTGCTCGAGCGCGACGCGCCGCCGCTCGGCGGAGCCCATCCGGTGCCCGCCCCGCAGCGCGAACTCGACGTTGGCGCGGGCCGTCATCCACGGGAACAGGGTATAGGTCTGGAACACGACACCGCGGTCGCGGCCGGCGCCGCGGATGGGCTCGCCGTCCACCAGGATCTCGCCGGCGCTGGGCTCGGTGAGACCGGCCGCGAGCATCAGCATCGTGGACTTCCCGCAGCCCGACGTGCCCACCACGGACACGAACTCGTTCTCCGCGAGCGAGAGCGAGATGGGCCCCAGGGCGTGGACCGGCTGCGGGCCCTCGAACACCTTCTCGACCGCGTCGAGCTGCAGGCGGTGCGTGCTCATCGCTCGGCCCACCGGAACACGGCACGCCCGACGGTCTTCATGACCTGGTCGGTCACGAGGCCCAGGACGCCCAGCACGATGAGGTACCCGATGATCGTGTCCATCTGGCCGAACCGGATCGCCACGTTAGTGCGGTAGCCGAGGCCGGACGTGGCGGCCACCAGCTCGGCCACCACCACCCAGGTCCACGCCCAGCCGAGCGAGATCCGGAGTGTGTCCCAGATCATCGGCGCAGCCGACGGGATCACGATCCGAAGCAGGATCGCCGCGTCCCGGAGGCCCAGCGTGCGCCCGATGTTCACCAGCTCCATGGGCACGCGCTTGGTGTTGTCCATGATCAGCAGGACCTCTTGGAAGAAGGTCCCGATGAACACGATCGCGAACTTCTGCGTGTCGTCGATGCCCAGCCAGACCATGGTCAGCGGCACGAACGACACCACGGGCATGTAGCGCACGAAGTCCACGAACGGCTCGATGAACGCCTCAGCGACGCGGTAGGTGCCGATCAGGACGCCGATCGGGATGGCAACCAGCGTGGCCGTCAGGAATCCGACGGTGATGCGCCAGACGGACGCCGAGACGTCGCCGAACAGCGTGCCGTCGCCGGCCAGCTTCACCAGCCGGTTGAAGACGTCGGTCGGCCCGGGCAGGAGCAGCTCGGGGGCGAGGTCGAGGCCGCGGGCTGTGATCCACGCGAGCAGGAACAGGATGAAGCCGGCGGCGGCCAGGCCGGCGTACACCGGCAGGCCGACCGACCCGCCGATCGTGAACAGCGCTCGGCGCCGTGAACGCGGCCGGGCCTCCCCGGCGGGGAGGCCCGGTGTCGGCATGGTGGCCACGTCAGGCGGGGGCAGTCGACCCGCTCAGGGCGCCAGCGCGATGACGTAGCTGGTGTCCATCACCTTGGTCTCGTCCACCGGGCTCGTGATGATCCCGGCGTCGGTGGCGATCTTCTTGACCATCGCCAGCGTCTGGAGGTACGCGCCGCCGGTCATCAGGGTCCTCGCCTGCTGGAGGCCATAGATCTGCACGCCGTCGAATGCGGTCTTGAGCGACCCGGCATCGGCGCCGACGGCCTTCTCGATGATCGCCTGGCCGTCGGACGTGTTGCTGTTGTAGTAGCCCACGGCGTCGCCCCAGGCGCGCAGCTCTGCGTAGACCTGGCCCGGGTGCGAGGTGAGGTAGTCGTTGCGGACCACGAACACGTCGCCGATCAGGCCGGGCAGCGCCTCGGCCTTGTAGATCTCCTTGATCGAGCTGTCCTGGGCCATGATCGAGGTCAGGTAGGGCTCGTAGGTGACCGCCGCGTCCACCTTCTTGCTGGCCAGGGCGATGCCGGCCTCGGCCGCCGGAGTGGGCACCTTGACGATGTCGTTGATCGTCATCCCGTTCTGCGACAGTGCGTATCGCAGCAGGATGTCCGATGTCGTGCCCTCCTCATAGGCGACCTGCTTGCCCTTGAGGTCAGCCACGGAGCTGACCGACGGGCCAGCGATCATGGCGTCGGCCGAGTTCGACTGGTCGAGCAGCAGCACGATCGTGATGGGCGTGCCCGAGCTGATGAGCCGCAGCGCGGTGTGCGTCGCGATGTTCGCGCCGTCGATCTGCCCCGCCACGAGCGCGGCGTTGATCTGGTCGTCGGTGTCAAAGGAGGTGACGGTGGTGGCGACCCCCTCCTTGCCGAAGAAGTCCTTCTCCTTGGCGATCCACCACGGCCCATAGCCCAGCCACGGCTCGGTGCCCATCTGGAATATGCCCGCCTCGGGGGACGGGATCGCGGCAGACGACGCGGCGGCAGACGACGCGGCGGCAGACGGGGCTGCCGCCGACGGGGCAGCGGTGGGGGCTGCCGACGCCGCGGCGGTCGGGGCCGCGGCAGGCGTGCTGCCGCCGCAGGCGGCGGCCACCAGGGCCAGCACCGCCAAGAAGGCCAAGAGCTTGCGGGACGTGGGGGAGGCCTGGGTCCGGGTGTCGGTCATGGTGGTCTCCGGCGTATGGTCGCTGGGCAAGTCGGAAGCGAACAGCGTACTCGACATGTCACGCGGCGGCGGGTTCGCACCTGGACGCGCCCACGTTGCGCAACGGTTTCGCCGGGGCGCGGACGGCGGGCTGGCCGGCGGACGACGGGCGGACCTCCGGACGACGGGCGCGCCGTCGGCCCACGGCGCCCTAGCCGGCCTCGACGACCCTGCCGTCCGCCTGCTCGACCAGCAGCGGGGCGCCGCGCTCCGAGCGCAGACGGTTCGCGTACTCGAGGCTGCCCTTGGCCCCTGGCGCGACATCCCTGCGCGCCGGAACCACGTTGCCGTGGTAGTCGCGGTGCGCCGCGGGCCCGAGGACACAGGTGCCGTCCTCGAGCGCCCGCACGACCGCACGGCCGAGGTCGCTCTCCGTCTGCCAGCCCTCGCCGTTGTCGATCAGGTTCTGCAGGAATGCGATGGGGTAGTGGTCGCGGCCGTCCGCGAGCGAGCGCGCGAGCTCGGGGTCGTCGGTCATCGGTTGAGCCTCGTGCGGTGGCCGGGCGGGTGCCCGCGCAGGGTTCGCATGGGTTTCGGGACGCGGGCTGATTGTAGGACGCGACGAGGCGGGCCGACGCTGGGTCGAGGAAGCGTCGGGCCTGGACCGGGCCACGCCCGTCGAGCGGGTCCGCCTCAGGTGGAGCGGCGTGCGGCGCCTGCCCCGCCGAGCGCCGCGCCGATGCGGAGCAGCACCCCGGCCCCGAAGTACACCAGGAACGCGAGCACCAAGAACGTCCCAGGGTCGGAGCCTCGGCTGTCGGCGGCCGCGATCCCCGCCACGAGGATCGGCACGGCGGGCGCGACGCCGAGGACGCGGAGGGTGGGCCCGCGCCGCGGCGGCGTGGCCGCGGTCAGGGCGCCAGCCACCACCAGCAACCCCGCGAACAGGACCCAGCCGGCCGGCGAGATGGCACCGCCGGCGCTCTGCTCGAACGCGAGGACGCAGCCCGCGGCGAATCCCAGGACTGGAGCCGCGACGCCCGCCCTCAGTGATGCCGACGCCGGGTAGGCGTCACGCGCGGCGCGAGCGGTCGCGACCGTCTGGGCGCCCGGGATCGTCGCCTTCGGCCGCTGCGCCGCGGCATGGCCTCCCGGCGTCCATCCCCATGGCCCAGTGCTGATCGGCGACTCGAGGCGCTGGACGGCGCCCATCGCCAAGGGGGGCATCGGAACGGGGCGTGGGGGGCTCCCGGGCTTCCAGGGGCGCGTGGCCCGCGGCCTGCCCCGGGTCATCGCGGTGACCGGCGGGACCGGCGACGGCGTCCGCCCGAACGCGGGCCTTGGCCGCTGCACCGCGTCGTCGCGGAGCGTGTTGACGGCCAGGGCGCCGGGCGGCCGGCTGCTCGCTGCCCGACGCCCCGCCAGGCGAATCGTCACCGCGAACCCGACCAAGGTGACTCCGACGCCGAGCAGGACGGCGGCCAGGGTCAGCGTGGCCCGGCGGGGGTCGTCGACGGGCAGCCCGGCCAGCAGCAGGCTGCCCATGACCACAGCCGAGAGCAGCCCGGCGAGGAGCCAGGCGAGGCCGGCGAAGACCAGCATTGGCGCAGCGACCGTACGCGGCATGGCAGCCCGGCCATTGTGCAGCAGCCCGGCGCCGGCTCCTAGGGCCGCTCGTCGCCGACTAGAGGCGCTGGTCGGTGCTCGGCCGCTCCCAGAGGTTCACGCCGCCCTCCACCGCGTACCGGTCGATCTCGGCGAGCTCGTCGGGGCTGAATGCCAGGTTGGCGAGGGCGCCCACGTTCTCCCGGATCTGGCCCGGCGAGCTCGCCCCGATGAGCGTGCTGGTGACGCGAGGGTCGCGGAGCACCCACGCCAGCGCCAGCTGCGCGAGCGACTGGCCGCGGCGGGCGGCGATGTCGTTGAGCGCGCGGACACGGGCGAGGTTCGCCTCCGAGAGCATCGACGGCCGGAGCGAGTCGCCGCCGGGCCGGTTGATGCGCGCGTTCGCCGGGACGCCGTTGAGGTACTTGTCGCTGAGCAGGCCCTGGGCCAGCGCCGTGAATGCGATCATCCCGGCGCCCACCTCCTCGAGCGCGTCGAGGAGCCCGGCCTCCACCCAGCGGTTGAGCAGGTTGTACGAGGGCTGGTGGATCAGCAGCGGCACACCCTCGGCGCGGAGGATGGCTGCAGCCTCTCGGGTCTTGTTCGCCGAGTACGAGGAGATGCCGACGTACAGCGCCTTGCCCGCTCGAACGGCGTGCGCCAGCGCGCCCATCGTCTCCTCGAGCGGGGTGTCGAGGTCGAAGCGGTGCGAGTAGAAGACGTCGAAGTACTCGACGCCCACGCGCCGGAGGCTCTGGTCCAGGCTCGCCAGCACGTACTTGCGCGAGCCCCCGCCCTGGCCGTACGGCCCCGGCCACATGTCCCAGCCCGCCTTGCTGCTGATGACCAGCTCATCGCGGTGGGCCGCCAGGTCCTCGCGCAGGATGCGCCCGAAGTTGACCTCCGCCGAGCCGTAGGGCGGGCCGTAGTTGTTGGCGAGGTCGAAGTGGGTGATGCCCAGGTCGAACGCGGTGGTGACCATCTCGCGCTGGACGGACGCGGGCGTGGTGTCGCCGTAGTTGTGCCACAGCCCGAGCGAGATCCGCGGCAGCTGGAGACCGCTGCGGCCGCAGAAGGCGTAGGGCATCGAGTCATAGCGATCGGGTGCGGGCAGGTAGGGCATGAAGGCCTCCGCAGGCAAGAACGGGCGTCACCGATAGTGTGCCCGGGTCGCCGCCGGGAGGAGCGCCAGACCTCGCAGGCTGCGCCGCCGGGCTCGGCAACCGCTGGGCGGTCACGATGACGCCCGCCCGCGCAGAATCACCGCTTGGCGGTGCAGATGACGGCTCGCAGCGCCTCCCCAGGCGTCAGCCGAACCCATCGGCGGTCAGACTGCGGGCCGGGGCGTCAGATGAACCGCCCAGCGGTCGGCCGGCGGATCGCGCGTCGGTCAGCCGGCGATGGCGCGCATCGCCTCGACCGCGGCGTCCACGTCGGCCTCCGTGGTGAAGGCCCCGAGGCTGAACCGAACCGCGCCGCGGTCGATGGTCCCGAGGTCTCGGTGGACCAGCGGCGCGCAGTGGACCCCCACCCGCACGGCGATGTCGAAGTCGCCGTCGAGGATGGCGCCCACGTCCTGCGGGTGGACGCCCGCCACGTTGCACGCCAGGACGGCAACGCGATCGGCGAGGTCGCCCTCGGCCACGTAGAGGCTCACCCCGTCGATCGCGGCCAAGCCGTCGCGGAGGCGCGCGAGCAGGGCGGCCTCCCGTGCGTGGATCGCCGCGACCCCCTCCGCGGTGACGAAGTCGAGCCCCTCGCCCAGGCCGAGCACGCCGAGCAGGTTGAGCGTCCCCGCCTCGAGGCGCAGCGGGTAGCCCTGCGTGTGCGTCAGGCTGGCCGAGTCCATGCCCGTGCCGCCGAAGCGCGACGTCTCGACGTCGAGCGCGGGCATCACGACGAGCCCGCCGATCCCCGACGGCCCGTAGAGCGACTTGTGCCCCGTGAACGCGAGCGCGCTGATCCCCATCGCCGTCATGTCGATCGGGACCTGGCCTGCCGACTGGGCCGCGTCCACGATCAGCGGGACTCCGCGCGCCGCGCAGCGCCGGGCGATCTCCGCCACGGGCTGCACGGTGCCGATCACGTTGGAGGCGTGCGTCATCACGACGCACCGGGTGTTCGGCCGGAGCAGGGACTCCACCGCGTTCGCGGTCACGATCCCCACCTCGTCGAACGGCGCCGCGTCCCAGGTGATCACGCCCTGCCCGGCGAGATGGTGCAGCGGCCGCAGGACCGAGTTGTGGTCGAGGCGCGTGGCCACGACGTGGTCGCCGGGCCGGACGAGGCCCAGGATCGCCGTGTTGAGGGCGTCGGTGGCGTTGCCGCCGAAGGCCACGCGCTGCGGGTCCGGCGCGCCGAAGAATGCCGCCACCTTGGCTCGGACCTCGTCCACAGCGTCGCTCGCCCGCATCGCGAGGTCATGGTTGCCGCGCCCCGGCGACACGCCCAGCTCGCGGTACCGCTCGAGCGCCCGCTCAAGCGTGCCGGGCGCCTTGGGGAACGTCGTTGCGGCGTTGTCGAGGTAGATCACGTCAGTCGAGGCACGTCTTGGGGTTGGGCAGGCCCGCGAGCACGCGGGCGCCCAGCTTGATGCCGTCGGGGAACAGCCGCTCGAGCTCGAGCAGCGTCAGCCCGGTGCCGGCCTTGAGGTCCCGGTTCATCGGCGCGCGGCCGTGGTGACCATACCAGCCGCGCATGAACCGGATTACGCGCCACTGGGCCTCGTCGAGGCCGTCCATGCCGCGCTGCCTCGCGAGCTCGAGCGCCGCCGCCTCCGTCCAGTCGTCGGGATCCCAGAAGAACCCCTCGTCGTCGAAGTAGATCGAGCGGCCCGCCACCGTGCGAGCGACGCGCGAGCGGGCCGCCGTGTCGGCCATCGGTGCGCTACCGGGCGGCCAGCGCGGCCTTGACGCGCTCCGGCGTGGCCGGCAGCTCGTACACCATGGCTCCGGTGGCATCGCGGATCGCGTTCACGATCGCGGGCGCGGTGGCAACCATGGCCATCTCGCCGATGCCCACCGAGCCCAGCGTGCCGAGCTCGCGGGGCGTCTCCACGAGGATGGTGTCCATGTCCATCGCGTGGCGGATGTTCGGGAACTTGAAGCTGACCCAGTCCTTCGACTTGCCGTGGACGTACTCCTCGCGGAGCGCGAACCCGGCGCCCATGTCCATGCCGCCGTGGAGCTGGCCCTCGACGTTGCCGGGGTGGATGATCCGACCCGGGTCCGCAGCGGAGGTCAGCTTGAGCACCTTGACTTCGCCGGTCTCGGTGTTGACCTCGACCTCGGCCATCTGGACGCTGAACACCTGGACCTCGAAGGACGGCCCGAGGCCGGTCTCCGGATCAAGCGGCGCAGTCTCGATCGTCGTGCGCTTGCCCTGGTAGCGGACGGGCACGCCGGCGGCCTGGAAGTCCGCGTGGCGGCGCGAGCCGAGCTCGTCCATCGCCGCGCGCAGGCGCAGGGCGGCGTCCACCGCGGCCCCGCCGAGCATGTACGTGGCGCGTGAGCCGGAGACCGGTCCGGACGCCGACGTGTCGCCCGTGCTGCGCGTGTGGAGGCGGATCTTGGCCAGCGGCAGCTCCAGCACCGACGCCACGAGCTGGCTGATCATCGAGTCGTTGCCCTCGCCCGGGTCGCCCGTGGCCATGTAGACCGTGACGCCGTCGTCGGGATCGAGCTCGACGAAGCCGATCGACTTGTCGCCGGGCATGGCGATGCCGAACGCCGCCGCGCCGAGGCCGACGCCGCGGTGGACCGGACCGCCGTTGCTGGCGGCCCTCGCCGCAGCGAGCGCCCGCTCGTACGGGGCCTCGATCGCATCGCACAGGCCGGGGAACGGCCACTCGGTGACGACGTGCCCGGTCGCCTTCGACTCGCCGGGCTTGAGCGAGTTCCGCTTTCGGAACTCGAGCTTGTCCATGCCCATCTTCTCGGCCAGCAGGTCCACCGCGCACTCGAGCGCGTAGTGCGTCTGGGGCGGCCCGGCGCCCCGTGCGGCGGAGCCCCACGGGTTGTTCGTGTACACGAGACGCGACGTCACGGCGAGGTTGGGCACGCTGTACGCACTGGTGAGCATGTGGAGCGCCCGGTTCACGATCACCCGGCCGAGGCTCATGTACGCCCCGTTGTCCACGGTGATGTCCATGGCCATGGCGGTGAGCCTGCCGTCCGCGTCGCAGGCGAGGCGCGTGTCGACCTCGAACGGGTGGCGCTTGGAGGTGATCAGCATCGACTCGGCGAGGCTGGGGACGTAGCGCACCGGGCGGTTGAAGTGGAGCGCGGCGGCGCCGGCGATGCCCTCGGTGATGACCTCGACCTTGATGCCGAACTGCCCGCCCGAGAACGGCTCCTCGTACCGGATGTTCTCCCAGCCGAGCGCCTCCTGGAGCGTCTGCATGTGGAGGTGGATGTTGATGCTCCGGCCCACCACCACCAGCTCGGCGTCCTCCCCCTCGCCCTCCATCCAGGCCAGGCTGACCTCGGGCTCCATGGGCGCCTGGTGGACCATCTGGGTCTTGAAGTGCGCGGTCACCTCGCAGGCTGACCTCGCGAACGCGGCCTCCGCGTCACCCTTCCTGATCGGCTGCTCATAGCACAGGTTGGGCAGCTCGGCGTGGAGTTGCGGGGCTCCCTCCGCCATCGCCTTGGCCGGCGTGTCGAGCACCGGCAGCAGCTCGTAGTCCACCTTGACGGCCTCGGCCGCCGCGAGCGCCCGGTCTCTGGAGTCGGCGGCCACGATGGCGATGGCGTCGCCCAGGAGGCGGACCTTGGTGTCGCACAGGATCGGGCGGTCGGCCACCTGGTACTTCAGCCGGTTGGTGCCTTTGATGTCCCCCGCCGTCATGACGCCGACGACGCCGGGCATGACCTCGGCGGCCGACGTGTCGACACCCTTGATCAGCGCGTGGGCCACCGGGGCTCGCACCGCCGCGAGCTCGAGCGCGCCGGGCATCCGGATGTCGGCGCCGAACGTGGCGGTGCCGGTGGCCTTGGCGATCGCCGACGGGCGCGGGAACGAGGTGCCGATCACCGGCGCGCCAGCGGCAGGGGCGGCGTCCGCGGGCGTCGCCTCGCCGCGGATGAACTTCCCGGCCAGCTGCACGCCGTCGATGACCTTCACGTAGCCGGTGCAGCGGCACAGGTTGCGGCGGAGGGCGCGCTTCACCTCGTCCCGGGTCGGGTCCGGGTTCTGGCGGAGCAGCTCGTCGGCGGTGACGATCATGCCCGGGATGCAGAAGCCGCACTGCACGGCGCCGGCCAGGGCGAAGGCCTGCTGGATCAGGCCGGGCCGATCCGGGGTGCCGAGTCCCTCGATCGTGGTGACCTCGGCGCCCTCGAGCTCCTCGACCTTGGCGATGCACGAGAGGACCGACCTGCCGTTCACCTGGACCATGCAGGTGCCGCACTGCCCCTTGCGGTCGCACGACTGCTTGGCGCCGGTCAGCCCGAGCTCCTCGCGCAGCACATCGAGCAGGACCGTGTCCTTGGCGTGCGCGAGCACCTCGACCGGGTGCTGATTGACGGTGAATCTGACCTTCTTCACGAGATCTCGTCCTGTGCGCCTGCCCGGCCCGCGGCGACCCGTCCGACGCGCCCGGCGCAGGGAACCATCATCGGGGGTGGGACGGGCTCGGGTACATCGGTTCGGCCCGCTGTTGCATGGGCTGGAAGGCCCCTCGGCGCACGCCCGAGTTCGCGGGCCGGCGGCGCGTCGCCGCTGCGGGGTTGCCCGCTGAGCGGTCATCCCAGTGCCGATGACCGCTCAGCGGTCAGGCCAATGCACGAACCTGGCCGCGGAGGGCCGATTCTGGCCTCCTCGCGCGCCAGGTTGACCGCGCAGCGGTCACATGCATCCGAATGCCCGCTGGGCGGTCAGGCGCCGCGGGGCCGGGCCCGCTGGGCGGTCAGGCGCTCGCCCCCGATCAGGTCAGCTCAGTACTGGAACAGCAGCTCGCGGTACTTGGGCATCGGCCAGAGCTCGTCGGAGACCAGCGTCTCCAGCTCGTCGGCCACGGCGCGGAGCGTGTTCTGGGCCGGAATGACCACGTCCGCGAAGGCGCGGGCCTCGGCCTGGACCGTCTCGGCCTCGTGCGCCTCGTGCTGCGCGTGCTCGAGGGCGTGGATCGCGTCCACCAGGTTGTCCGCCAGCGACGCGACCTTGTCGGCCACGGTCTTGACGCCCTTCGAGTAGCCCGCCGACGCGAGCTGGCCCAGGTAGGCGACGGTGGCCGGCAGGATCATCGTCTTGGCGATGTCGAGCGAGCAGTTCGCCTCGATGTTCTGGACCTTGACGTACTTCTCCCAGAAGATGTCGACGCGGGCCTCGAGCTCGCGGTCGGACAGCACGCCGAACTTGGCGAACACAGCCTTCGCCTGCGGGGCGGCCAGCGCGGGCAGGGCGTCGACCGTGGTGCGGTTGTTCGGCAGGCCGCGCCGCGCCGCCTCCGCGTGCCACTCCTCGGCATAGCCATTGCCCTCGAACAGCACCCGCTTGTGCTGGCGGACAATGCCCGAGAGGATCGAGGTCAGGCCGTCGAAGTCGCCAGGCGTCAGCTGGTCGAGCTCGTCGGCGAGGCTCGACAGTGAGTCGGCGACCGCGGTGTTGAGTGCCGTCTGCGGCCAGTAGATGGGCGCCGACGAGCCCACGGCGCGGAACTCGAACTTGTTGCCCGTGAAGGCGAACGGCGAGGTGCGGTTGCGGTCGGTCGCGTCCTTGGCGAGCGTCGGCAGCGACGTCGCGCCCAGCTCCACGCTGCCGCCCTGCTTCGACGTCGACGCGGCACCCTGCTCGAGCTGGCCCACGACGTCCTCGAGCTGGCTGCCCAGGAAGACCGACATGATCGCGGGCGGGGCCTCGTTGGCGCCCAGGCGGTGGTCCTGGCCGGCGTCTGCGATCGAGGCGCGCAGCATCGCCGCGTGGACGTCGATCGCGCGGATGATGGCGATCAGGAAGGCGAGGAACTGGGCGTTGGCGTGCGGGTCGGTGCCAGGGTCGAGCAGGTTCTCGCCCAGGTCGGTGGACATCGACCAGTTGTTGTGCTTGCCCGAGCCGTTGATGCCCGCGAACGGCTTCTCGTGGATCAGGAACGCCAGCCCGTGCATCGGCGCCAGGCGGCGCATGGTGGCCATCACGAGCATGTTGTGGTCGGAGCCGACCGAGGTGGCCTCGAACACCGGCGCCATCTCGAACTGGGCCGGCGCGACCTCGTTGTGGCGCGTCTTGGCCGGGATGCCCAGGCGCCACAGCTCGCGGTCGAGGTCCATCATGAACGCGAGGATCCGGGCGCGGATCGGGCCGAAGTACTGATCCTCGAGCTCCTGGCCCTTGGGCGACGGGGCGCCGAACAGCGTCCGGCCGGTGAGCACGAGATCGGGCCGCTGGTCGGCCAGGCGCCGATCGACGAGGAAGTACTCCTGCTCGGGGCCGATGGTGGTGAACACCCGCGACGCCGACGCGTTCCCGAACCAGCGCAGGATGCGGAGCGCCTGCCTGCCGAGCGCCTCCTGGCTGCGCAGCAGCGGGATCTTGTGGTCGAGGGCCTCGCCCGTGAACGACACGTACGCGGTGGGGATCGTGAGCGTGACGCCGTTGGGCTCGACCTGCAGGAAGATCGGGCTGGTGACGTCCCAGGCCGTGTAGCCGCGCGCCTCGAACGTGGCGCGAATGCCGCCCGACGGGAACGAGGACGCGTCCGGCTCGCCCTGGAGCAGGTTCCGGCCGCTGAACTCGGCGATCGTGGCGCCGTCGCTGACCGGTGCGAGGAACGAGTCGTGCTTCTCGGCCGTCGAGCCGGTCATGGGCACGAACCAGTGCGTGTAGTGGGTGGCGCCGTGCGCCATCGCCCACTCCTTGACGCCGTGCGCCACGGCGTCGGCGATCTCGGGCGCGAACGGCTCGAGGCCATCGATCACCCGACGCAGGCGCCGGAAGATCGGCCGGGCGAGGTACTCCCGCTGGACGCCCTCGTGGAACACGTACCGGCCGTAGATATCCTCGCCGGCGTGCTCCAGGTAGTTCTGCGTGGAGGCGACCTTGTGGTTGGAGATCGTCTCGATTGCCTTGTGGCGGGCGGTCATGGGGCTCCTGCCGGGTGTCACGGCCTGCGCGCGGGGATCGAGTGGGAATGCTCCGAACCTACGGCACGACGGGGGGGATGTCGATAGCCGCGGCACCGAATGAACCGAGAAAGATTGCGGTCGAAACCGTTCCGCAATCCCGATCTCCACACTCTGCCCCCGGCGTCCCTCCCCGCCCGGCCCGCGCCGCCCACCCTCGGTCCCCGCCCCTCGGCCCCCGCTTGGGTCCCCGCTCCTCGGCCCCCGCTTGGGTCCCCGCTCCTCGGCCCCCGCTTGGGTCCCCGCTCCTCGGCCCCCGCCCCTCGGCCCCCGCATTCCCCAAAGGCATCGCTCTCGACTCCAGGGCGCGCAGCACTCGTCGCTGGGCGCCGTCCGATGCCCGCCGGGCATCAACAGCTTCGCTGGGCGGCGTGCCGGGTGCCTTCGAGCCGAAAGTGATGCCTCGGAGGCATCCAGGGCCTGGCTGCGCGAGCGCAGCAGCTCCGAACCGCGCCCGCGGCGCGAACGGCGCCCGCGGCGCGAACGGCGCGAACG
>JAKAMV010000617.1 GCA_021812735.1 Chloroflexota bacterium
TCTCCCGCCGGGAGCCGGTAATGAGGAGGCCAAGAAGGCCCTCAAGGCCCAGGAGGAGCGAGCGAAGAAGGTCGAGGGGGGATACGCCGAGCTGGAGGTCGCGGGTGGGCACGGTCACGCGGCGGCCATCCGTCGTCACGACGACGGCAACGGCTCGGCGATCCCGGTTCTCGAACAAGCCCACGCGTGCTCCTGCTCGCCCGTCGCTCTGACGGGGTCTGCGGAGTGTAACGGCATACTCGGGTAGGGCGCAACCACCCGAACCGCAACCTTGCGCCCCCGTTCGTGGGGATACCAGCGGCCGCGGGCTCTCATACCACTCAACCCTGCAGCCACTCTCATGCCACTCAACCCTGCAGCCGCCAGATGCGTCATGGGCATCAACGCCGCACGTCCCGTGTCGGCGCGATGCTGGGCGCGCATCAGCCAGACGGGCCCGAAGCGATTTCTCGTCTGTTGTCGGACAGTCCGATGCGTGGCACGCAACGAGAGGCCCGCCGAGTCTGGCCCTTGATGCGCACGACGCATCTGCTCAGCCGTACCTGACGCGAAAGTGGCAGGTAAGCGGCCTCTGCTTCACTTCGGTCATGTCACAGACAAAGCTGATGCGTGACGCCGACGCGAGGTCGCGAGCGAAGCGCCGCGCCTTGGCCGAGCAGTTGCAGCAGTTGATGTCGGATGCGGGCGTCACGGAGCGCGAACTTGCGCGGCGCGCAGGCCTCGCGCAATCGACGGTTTGCCGCGCGCTCGAGGGCACGCTAAAGCCGACGCTGGAGACCTCCGAGCGACTCGCCGCGGTACTCGGGGCGGACCTGAGCGTCCACCTCTACCCGAACACTGGGCCGGCCATCCGCGACCGCCACAGCGCGCCAATGCTCGAGGCGATCCTCGGAGTCCTGGATCGGCGCTGGCGACCATTCACCGAGGTGGCCGTGCGCAGGCCATCTCGAGGATGGATCGACGCCGCCCTGCTTGACACCCATGGACGAACGATCGTCGCCGGCGAGCTCCAGTCCGAGCTGCGACGCCTGGAGCAGCAGATCCGCTGGCACGCGGAGAAGGCCGCCTCGCTGCCGAGCTGGGACGGCTGGCCAAGGCTCGAGACCGAGCCCGAGATCAGCCGTCTCCTCGTTGTCCGCCGGACGCGTGCCACACGGTCCGTGGCTGCGGAGTATCCGCAGCAGCTGCGTGTCGCCTATCCGGCTCACCCTGACGACGCCCTCGCGGCCATCACGACCCCGCACGCCCCGTGGCCTGGCGCGACGCTGCTCTGGGTGGAGGTCACGGGCTCGAAGGCGCGGCTGCTGTCGGGCCGCTGAGGGTCAGCCGAAGAAGGACCTGCCGAAGAAGGACGCCGCGCATCCGCGGTACCCTTGTCCGCCCGCCCAAGCACAACAGGATCGAACCTCACCGATGACCGCACCGCGAACCCTGGTCGAGAAGATCTGGGACGACCACGTCGTCGCGCAGGAGCAGGGCGCGCCTGCCCTCCTCGCCATCGACCTCCACCTCATCCACGAGGTGACCAGCCCCCAGGCCTTCACCGGGCTCCGCCAGCGCGGCATCGCGGTCCGGCGCCCGGACAAGACCGTGGCCACGGCCGACCATAGCACGCCTACGACGCCGCGCGGCCTGCCGATCCTGGACCAGATGGGCGCGGCCCAGATCAAGCAGCTCGAGACCAACTGCGCCGACTTCGGCGTCCCCATCCACGCCTACGGCAGCGACACCCAGGGCATCGTCCACGTCATCGGCCCCGAGCTCGGGCTCACCCAGCCGGGCATGACCATCGTGTGCGGCGACTCGCACACGGCCACGCACGGCGCGTTCGGGGCCCTCGCGTTCGGCATCGGCACGAGCGAGGTCGAGATGGTCCTTGCCAGCCAGACGCTGCTCCAGCACAAGCCCAAGACCTACGAGGTGCGCGTAGACGGGCGCCTGGGCCCGGGCGTCTCGGCCAAGGACATCATCCTCGCGCTGATCGCGAGGATCGGGACCGGCGGCGGGACGGGACACGTCTTCGAGTTCACCGGCGAGGCCATCCGCGCGCTCAACATGGAGCAGCGGATGACCATCTGCAACATGAGCATCGAGGGCGGCGCGCGGGCCGGCCTGATCGCCCCCGACGAGACGACGTTCGAGTACATCCGGGGCCGACGACACGCCCCCCAGGGCAAGGCATGGGACGAGGCCGTCGCCCGCTGGCGTCAGCTCCCGAGCGACGAGGGCGCGGTCTACGACAAGTCGATCGTGCTCGACGCGTCGACCCTCGAGCCCATGGTCACGTACGGCACGAACCCGGGCATGGGCATCCCCGTGACCGGCCGCGTCCCCACCCTCGACGAGATGCCCGACGACGCGGCCCGCCGCGGCCTCGAGCACAGCCTGGCCTACATGCAGCTGGAGCCCGGGCAGGCGATCGCGGGCCAGCCGGTGGACGTCGTGTTCATCGGGAGCTGCACGAACAGCCGGATCAGCGACCTGCGCCTCGCCGCGTCGGTCCTCAAGGGGCGGCAGGTCCACGCGGGCACCCGCGTGATGATCGTTCCGGGCAGCCAGCAGGTGAAGGCCCAGGCCGAGCGCGAGGGCCTCGACGAGGTCTTCAAGGCCGCCGGCGCCGAGTGGCGCGAGGCGGGCTGCTCGATGTGCCTTGCGATGAACGGCGACCAGCTCTCGCCCGGGCAGTACGCGGTCAGCACGTCGAACCGCAACTTCGAGGGCCGCCAGGGCAAGGGCGGACGGACGCTGCTGGCCAGCCCGCTCACGGCGGCCGCCTCGGCGATCAACGGCGTGGTCACCGATCCCCGGACGCTGCCCGGCGTCGAGGACCTTGTCACCGTCGGCGGAGGGTACTGAGCATGGCCGAGCCGTTCCGCTCCTTCGCGAGCAAGGTCATCCCGCTGCGCGCCGAGAACGTGGACACCGACCAGATCATCCCGGCGCGGTACCTCAAGGTCACCAACAAGGATGGCCTCGCCGACGGCCTGTTCCACGACTGGCGGTACAACGAGGACGGCACCCGCAAGGACCCGCCATTCATCATCGACCAGCCGCGCTACGCGGGGGCCAAGGTCCTCATCGTCGGCGACAACTTCGGCAGCGGCTCGTCGCGCGAGCACGCGCCATGGGCGCTCCGGAGCTGGGGCATCCAGGCGATCCTGTCCACCAGCTATGCGGACATCTTCCGCAGCAACGCGCTCAAGAACGGGGTCCTGCCGATCGTCCTGGACAGGGCGACCCACGAGCGCCTGTTCGACCTGGTCGAGGCGGACCCCGACGCCGAGATGCGCGTTGACCTCGCCGAGCAGGGGATTCTGCTCCCGGACGGCTCGACGCTCGACTTCGACGTGGACCCGTTCGCGAAGATGATGCTGCTCGCCGGCACTGACGAGATCGGCTACGTGCTGAGCCGCGAGCCCGAGATCGCCGCCTGGGAGGCCGCCCACCCCTCCCGCGTGGACACCCGCATCGGGACCGCGCTGGCCGGGTAGGACGCGTCCGAGGTGGCGCTCACGCCCGAGCGCGTGCCGCCGTCGCGCTGGCGGTTCCTCGGGGTCGTGGCGCCGGCGCTCGACGTGCGCCCCGGCTGGCTGGGCGCCCTCGGCGGCAGGCACCAGCGGGCGATGGGCGACGGCGAGATCGACGCCTGCCTGGCGATGCTCCGATCGCTCCCGGCGGTCGTGGCCGAATGGAGCGATGGCAATGTGGCCCTCGAGGTCGAGGCGGTGGTTGCCGGCGGGGCGCTCTGCCGGCTCGCGCGCGTGGGCGAGGGGTGGTGGGCCGACCCAGGCGCAGCGCTGGACCTCGTGGCGCCGCACCTCGGCGAGCCGCGCGATTCGGTGCTCCTCCTCTACCCCACCGACGGCTCGCCAGGGCTTCGGCCGGCCTGGGGCTACACGTGGGGCACGGTCGACGTCCTCGGCGGCGCCGGGTTCTCGGCCATCGTGAGCGACCCGTGGCCGGGCTGGGCGACCATCGAGGACCCCGCCCACGGGTTCGTCCATGAGTGGCTCCACCAGGTCGAGGCCGTGTACCGCGGGCTCGGGCTCGGCGAGGACGACCTGCCGAGCCTCCACGACGTGGCCGACCGGCGGACGACCCGCCGGGACGCTCCCGACCGCGAGGAGACCTACGTCGGGCACGAGCGCCGGACCGGTTCCTGGCGGCCGTGGTACCGGGACTACATGACGGGGACCGTGGGGCCCAAGACGGGCGAGGGGCCACGCACCCGGGGGCTCACCCGCGACCGTTGGCTTCGCCGACCGAACCCGGCATGATGGCGGGAACCGATCCACAAGGATGATCGTCTGGCCGCCGTGATGCGCCTCGTCCGCACCGCCGTCGTGGTCCTGCTCGCCGCGCTTGTCGCCGGCGCGTGCTCCGGCGGGTCGGGAACCGCGGGTACAGCATCGGCGGCTCCGGGCTCGGCGTCCTCGGCCCCGGCCTCGGCCTCCCCCGCCCCTTCGGGCTCCGGCAGCAGCGGCGGCGGCGGTGCGGTCGAGGGCAACCCCGGCTCCGGCGCCGCACCCGTGCCGGTTCCGCCGATCGGCCCCGGGGATTCGGGCGGCACGGTGCCCTCACCGATGCCCACCCAGGTCCACCCCGTCGCCGGGCTCCTCAGCATCCACGACGTGCGGGCGACCGGGCTCCGCGCGGCGATGTCGGGCGACCACCTCGTTGCTCAGGTCTACTGGTGGAGCGGCCCGGCGCCCTGCAGCGAGCTCGCGGGGGTCGCAGTCGCGCACGCGGGCACCACCTTCACGCTCACGGTCCGCGAGGGCGCGGCGCAGCTCGGCATCGCCTGCCCGGCGCTCGCGATGTACAAGGTGACGAGCGTGGACCTGGGGGCCGTATCGCCCGGTAGGTACACCGTGAATGCGCTGGGCGTGGACGTCGGCGCCGTCGTCCTCTACGCCGGCTGATACGCGCGCTGCGGTGCGGGCACGGCGCCGCAGCCCAACCTCTCGCATACTCGGCCCGTGAACCTATTCGACCTGATCGCGATCATCGTCATCGTCGCGGCCGTCCTCGCGGGCCTGCGGACCGGCGCGCTGCCGCAGATCGGGGGCATCCTGGGCGCCGTGGCCGGCTTGGTGCTGAGCCTCAACGTGGCACCCTGGGTCGTGAGCCAGACGGGCGGCCTCGAGCCCATCCCCCGAGTCCTCGTGGTGCTGGGCGGGATCATCATCGCCGTCATCGCGGGAGAGGCGCTGGGATCGGGGGCAGGCCGCGCGCTCGCGGACAGGCTCGGGCAGGGCGTGCTGTCGGGCATGGACCGCGGCGCGGGTGCGGCGCTGGGGGGCGCGCAGGCCATCCTGATCATCTGGCTCGCCGGCGGGCTGCTGGCGGTGGGCCCCCTGCCGACGCTCGGCCGGACGGCCTCCCAGTCACTCTCGATGCACGTCATCAACGCCTACCTGCCGCCGCCCTCGAGGGTGGTGGGGCAGATCGCGGCGGCGATCGACGATTCGGGCCTTCCGTCGGTCTTCGTCGGGCTGGAGCCGGCACCGCTCGCGCCGGTGGACATCCCGGGGTCGGCCCAGGCGCGGAGGCTCGCCCAGAACGCGATGGACGGGACGGCGCGCGTCGTCAGCCTCGCCTGCACCACGCAGGTCACCGGCACGGCGGAGATCATCGCGCCCGGCTACCTCGTGACCAACGCGCATGTCGTGGCCGGCTCCCAGTCACTCGACGTCCAGCTGGGATCCCAGACCGTGTCCGCGACCGTCGTCGCCTTCGACCCCGAGCTGGACATCGCGGTGCTGCGGGCGCCGGGGATCAAGGGCACGGTCCTGCGCTTCGCCACCGCCACCCCGGACCGGGGCGTCCAGGGCGCGGCGATCGGCTACCCGGGCGGGGGGCCGATGGTGGTGATCCCGGCCGGCGTGGCCGGCTCGTACCCGGCGACCGGCCGCGACATCTACAACAAGCGTGTCATCGACCGCATGATCATCGAGCTCCGGGCGTCGATCCAGCCCGGCGACTCGGGTGGCCCCCTGATCCTCCCCGACGGGACGATCGGCGGGATCGTGTTCGCAGAATCGCGGACGGACGCCGGCGTTGGCTATGCGCTCGCGCCCCAGTCCGTGGCCACGACCGTGCAGCCGGCGATCGGCCGCACGAGCCAGGTCGATGTCGGGCCCTGCATCCACTGAGCATCGGGCGCAGCGGCTGACCACCCCAACGGAGGAGCGCGATGACCACGTCCCCGAGCGAGCCCCGTGACCCCGGGCGGCGCCGAGAGGCCGATGACAACGTCGCCCGCCTCGAGCAACTGGCGAAGGCCTACTGGGCCGCAGCGCTCGAGGGCGAG
>JAKAMV010000618.1 GCA_021812735.1 Chloroflexota bacterium
AGCGTCGCGAGGAGCAGCCGCTCGCCCGGCGTCAGGCGTTCGACGCGCCGCACCAGGCCGCTCGACTCGAAGAGCGCCCGATCACCAAGCGCCTCGTGCGCCCGGGGGGTCAGCCGCAGGGTGGTGATGCGCCGGTCGGCGGGATCGGCGCCGCGCTCGACGAGCCCCGCCGCCTCCAGGCGATCCACCAGGTTCGTGGCGCTGGAGGGCTTGAGCCCGAGCGCGCCGCCCAGGCGGTTGATGGGGACCTCGCCCAGATCGCGCAGGAGCCGCAGGGCGTGGAGATCGCCGAGCGTCACACCGTAGGTGTGGGCCAACTCGCGCTGCAGGGGATCGGCCAGCGCCACCGCCCGCAGATACGCCCGCAGGGCGCGGCGCGTGTCAGGAGACCATTCGGACACCGAACACTCCACTCTTGTGTATAGTCGCAGAGACGGGAGTATAGCGGATGCCGGCATCGCCATCGCGCGGCAGCACCGGCTCGCTCGCCGCGGCGGCCGGCATGGTGTGGCAGGCGCCGTATCCGGATCCGGCGGAGGACCCGCGCCTGCCATCCTCGAGCTCGCCGGGCAGGTGATCAGCGAGGTCGCCCGTAAGGTCCCAGTGACACCGACAAGGGGTCTGATCGGGTCGGCGCGCGTGGCCTGGTCAAGTGCTCCGCTCCCTCGGGCGACGATGAACCCACGGCGTCCGCCCCGGCCAATGGCGAGCGCCGGCGGCGGTGCCGCTGACCTCAACGCTCGGGTTCTCCGCTCTGCTCCAGCGCCTCCACCGTCACGAAGCGGACGAACGCCTGCCCGAGCGGAGTGAGCAACCTCCGGACGTCCTCTGCGACGCGCATCTGCACCGAGATGTCGTCGAGGGCATTGAGCAGATCCCCCGTTGGAGGTCGGCGATGTCGAGTTCGACCTCGGCATCAAGGCCGTCTGTGGCGATTGCAGTCGCGCGTCCCGCGATTGCCCCGACGGTGTAGACGTGATCCCCGGCGGCCGGCTTGGCGCCGCGCTGCGCGACGGCCGCCAGTACACGGAGATGCGCGGGTCGCAATTGGTCGAGTAGGTCGATGTACCGATCCCACACGCGCCCATCTAACACGTCCTCAAACAGAACGGCGAATTCCTCCCGCCTCACGAACTCGCTGTCGAGGCGGTCCTGAACGCGGGCCCCGAATGCACGGCATGGTCACGGGGCATGGAGTGCGATCGTGCCTACGCGAGCGCCTGCCCAGCAGCTCAGCTGAGGACCGACGCTCCGGCACCATCGCTGGCTGGTATGCGCTCCCAAGCGCCGGCAGACTATTTGCCCGGGGCGCGGTATCGTTCGTCTTCCAGCCGCCGGCGCCCGTGTCGCCCCGGGGCGTGGAGGGGGTGAGGCGCCGTGCGAAGGGCCCTGTCGGTTGTGGCCACGCTGGTCTTGGTCGTCGCCGCGACCGTACGCGCCGCCAACGCATCGGGGACCACCGCGTCGGCCGTGCGACCGGTGGCGGGGGTACCGACATTCCAGGCGATCGACGTCAGCAGGATCGACCCCCGGCTGCGGCCCTTCCTGCTCGATCCGACTCGCCAGGCGACGGTCATCCTGGAACTGCGCGGCACGCCCGTCTCGTTGGTGGGCGCCGCAGCCCGTGATCGCGGCATCGTCCTCTCCGGGTTCGCCGCGGCGACCGTGCGCTCCGCCCTGCGCGCTCAGCAGGATGCGCTCCGCCCGAGCCTGGCGGCCCTGGGAGCCCGCGTCCTGGGCCAGTATCAGGACGCCTACGATGGCATCAAGGTGCGCGTGTCCCTGCGGGATCTGCCGCGCCTGACCGCGCTGCCCGGCGTCGCGCAGGTGCTGGCCGTGCCGCAGTACCAGATAGCCAACGCGACGAGCGAGCAGTTCACCGGGGTTCCGGCCGCCTGGTCGGTGGGCGCCGGGCTGACCGGGGTGGGCGTCAAGGTTGCCGTCGTCGACACCGGCATCGACTACACCCACGCCGACTTCGGGGGCTCGGCCAGCCCCACGGCCTACCAGGCCAACGGCGGGGTCACCCTCGTGGGGAGCGGCTTCCCCAACGCGAAGGTGGCGGGTGGCTACGACTTCGTGGGCGATGCCTACGACGCGGGCGGGACGGGTGCCGCGGTGATCCCCCATCCAGACCCCAACCCGCTCGACTGCGCGGGGCACGGCACGCACGTGGCGGGCACCCTCGCCGGGTACGGCGTCACCCTCGACGGCACGACGTACCACGGCCCCTACGACGCGCAGACCCTTTCGCGCACGCAGTTCTTGGTCGCCCCGGGGGTCGCCCCCGGCGCCCAGCTCTATGCGCTCAAGATCTTCGGCTGCTCGGGCACCACCGACGACGTCATCGACGCGGTCGACTGGGCCGTCAAGAACGGCATGAACGTGATCAACCTCTCGCTCGGCGCGCCCTTTGGCGCCGAGGGGTCGCCCTTCGGCGGTCCCGAGTCGCCGGACGCCGTGGCGGTCGACAACGCGGCGGCGGCCGGCATCGTGGTCGTGGCCGCGGGCGGCAACGACGGCTCCGTCGCCTACACCGCGAGCACCCCGGGCGTGGCGTCGGGGGCCATCGCGGTGGCCGCCGTCGATGCCCACGCCACCCTGCCGGGTGCCGTGATCGGGGTCGGCAATGGCGTCGCCGCCCTCGACGCGAACGGGACCGCGGCTTTCCCGCTGACCGGTCGCCTCGACGTGCTCGAGGACGCCGCAGGCGGGATCGCCCTGGGCTGCGCGGCGTCGGACTACACGGCCGTCCAGCCCGGCGACATCGTGGTCACGCTGCGGGGCACCTGTCCGCGGGTCGACCGCGCCACGCTCGGCCAGGCGGCGGGCGCCGCTGCGGTGGTCATGGTCAACACCACGGCCGGGGCGTTTCCCCCGCAGGAGGGGCCGATCCCCGGTGTGACCATCCCCTTCCTCGGCGTGCGGCCATCCGACGGTGCGGCGCTCCTGGGCGCCGACGGCACGACGGTGACCATTGCCGGGCCCATCACCCTGGCGAACCCGACGTACCGCGCGACCGCCGACTTCTCCGCCGGCGGGCCGCGCAGCGGGGACAGCGCCCTCAAACCTGACCTGGCCGCGCCCGGCGTCTCGGTCTCGTCGGCGGCCATGGGCACCGGCATCGGCGCGGTGACGGAATCGGGTACCTCCATGGCCGCGCCGCTGGTGGCCGGTGCCGCGGCGCTGGTCCTGCAGGCCCACCCACGGTGGTCGCCCGGGCAGGTCAAGGCGGCGCTCATGAACACGGCCTCGGCGGCCGCGATCGCCGGCTACGATCCGCGCACCGACGGGGCGGGCCTGGTCCAGCCGGCCCGGGCGGTGGACACCCTGGTCGTGGCCACCACCGGTTCGGGCAGCGCGAGCCTCTCCTTCGGGGCACCGGCGATCACGGGACCCTTCCGCGCATCACAGACGGTCCGCCTACAGAACCTCGGCGCGCGCGCCGTCACCTACGCGCTGCGTACGGCGTTCGCGGGGTCCGCCCTCGGCCTCTCCGTGACCCTCCGACCGTCCCGCGTCAGCGTGCCGGCCCACGGGACCGCCAGCGTGACGGTCGCGCTCACCCTCTCGGCGGCGGCCGTCGCGGCACTCCCCGGCGTGGCGCATCCGGCCGACCCGGCCGCGCTGCTCACCACCGTCCGGGGCACGGTCGTGGCAACTCCGACTGCGGCGGCTCCGGGGATCTACCCGCTCTCGATCCCCTTCCTCATCGCACCGCGGGCGTTGTCCAACGTGGTGGCACCCGCCACCGTCGCCCTGGCGGCGCAGGGCGGGCAGGACGTCGCCTCCGTGCGGGTGACGAACACCGGGATCCATGCGGGGATCGCCGACGTGTACGCCTGGGGCCTGCGCAGCGGTCCGGTCGGCGCCGGATCGGCCGACGTCCGCGCGGTCGGCGTGCAGTCGCTGACCACGGGACTCGACGGCGCGACGCTGCCCGCCACCGATCGACTCCTCGTCTTCGCCATCAACACCTACGCGCCCTGGAGTTCCGCGGCCGTCAACGAGTTCGACATCGCCCTCGACACCGATGGTTCCGGTAGCGCCGAGTACGTCCTAACGGCGGTGGACCACGGCCTGGCCACCGCCGGCCAGCCCGACGGGCGCACGGCCTGCTTCGTCTTCCGTGCCTCGGACCAGCACCTCCTCGCCGCGGCCTTTGCCGAGGCGCCGGCCAACAGTTCGACGCTCCGCTGCGGCGTGCTGGCCAGCACGCTCGGTCTCAGCCCCGCCAGTCCGCCGCTCGCCTACGCGATCCAGGCGGTCTCGCTGGTGTCCGCGGCGGCCGACATCGTGCGCGGCGTGGGCACCTTCGACGCGTTCGCGCCGGCGATCTCGCAGGGCGAACGGCTCGCCCTCGGTCCCGGCACGAGCGCCACCCTCCCGCTCTCGCTCGACCCCACGCTCTTCGCGAGCGCGCCGGCCCTCGGCTGGATGATCGTCAGCCCCGACAACGCGAGCGGGCCCGACCAGACCGAGACGATCCCCGCCGCGCTGCCGCCGGCGAGCCCGTAGCCCGTCGTCGTCCATCCACGACCAACTCCGACGGCCGGTCGGCGGGCGGCTGTCCCCGCACCATGGAGGGACGATGTGGGGCTGCGGGATGAAGCTGACGGGCAGCTTCCGGGCGCCGCGCGTTGACGGAGCGAGCGCTGGTGGGCCACCGGAATCGCCACGCTGCTCGGGGCGTTCATGGCCGGGCCCGCAGCCTCGGAGGTGATCCACGAAGCGGTCCTGGCGATCAAGACCCGCACGCCGCTCGCCGTGCTCGCCGACACGATCCACGCGTTTCCCACCGCTGCCCGGGTCATGGGCGGGCTCTTCGTCCAGGCCGAGCGGCGCTTGACGGCCGCCAACCCCGGCGGTTGACGGAAGCCCGCGGGGCTGCCTCGTTGCGCCGCCCGGTCAGATGATCCAGACCGTGAACCCGTCGCGCACGTGGGATACGACGCTCGGGTGGTCCATGTAGGCGCCGGTCAGCAGCTCGCCGGCCGCAACGAGCTTGTCGCGGACATGGAACGCGCCCGAGCAGTAGTCGCAGACCTCGTAGGTCAGGCCGGCCGCGGTCAGCTCCCGGAAAAGCTCGGCCAGCCGGCCGGACGCCTGCTCGGGGTCGCGCAGGCGCGCCAGCCACTCGGTTCCCGCGCCGTCGAAGACCAGGCGGACCGTTGCGCCGGCCTCGCGGAGTTCACGGGCGTAGAGCAGGGCATGAAGCGCGCGGGCCTGCCCCTCGTGGGTCTCGGCGCCGGCCTGCAGGACGATGAGAACGCGTGTGTCGTTCGTTGGAGGCTCCTCTCTTGTCTTGACCCACGACGTCGGTGGGCTGCGGTCGCGGATCATTGCAGCGCGGTCGGCACGTCGGCGCCGTGATCCAGCTCACGAAGCGGAAGGGCATTCCCAGCTCGCACGGCTGTTCGCGTCTGCGGATGCCATTCCCGAGCATCTGAGGCCGGCTCCGACACGCAGTCCGTACGCCGCCGATCGTAGTGCCGCTTACATCCTTCGCCAGCCATCGCGCATAGCCTGGGGTGCATCGCGCTGGGTATCGGAGCCCGGCGGAGAAAGGAAGCAGGTTCGGGTGGCCAAGATCAAGCACGCAACAGACGAGACCTTCGAGGCGCTCGTCCTCCACAACAGTCGGCCCGTGGTGGTCGACTTCTGGGCCAGCTGGTGCGGTCCGTGTCGGATAGTCGCCCCGGAGCTCGAGAAGCTCGCCGCCAAATACGCGGACGCCGTCGACGTCGTCAAGGTCGACGTCGACGCGAACCCGCGCCTCTCGCAGACGTACAACATCATGTCGATCCCGACGATCGCCCTCTTCTCACCCGGCGAGCCGCATCGGGGTGTGGTGGGCGCCCTGCGGCTCGAGCAGCTCGAGGAGGCCTTCGGGCTCCGGCGGTACGCCTCCGTCGCCGAGTAGCGATCGCGCAGCGACTGCCGGGACGCGCGCGCCAGCCGGCCGCGAGCGAGGCCGGTTGACCCGCCGGGCAGGTGCGCGAGCGTATCATCAGCATCCCTCCGGGCAACACAGCTCGGCGGGTACTGCAGCGAAGGGGGGGGGACCCAGTGCGGCTCTACCGCATGCTCGCTCTCGGCGCGTCGGCGCTGGTGTTCGCGGGCGCCTGCGCGACGGGAGGGGGCAGCACGCCGACCTCGACGGGCCCGCCCGCGAGCTCGCCTCCGATCCAGGCGGCCGCCTCCGCCGCCCCCGCGGCCCCCGCTCCCTCGAGCGCGCCGGCCGCGGCATCGCCGGCTGCGCAGACGGTCGCCAGCCGCCTCGTCTTCGGCGGCCCGCCCGAATGCC
>JAKAMV010000619.1 GCA_021812735.1 Chloroflexota bacterium
CGCTGGCCCTCGTCGCGCTGGCCGCGCTGCTGGCCGCCGCCCCCCTCGCGGTCGGGTCCTTCTGGCCCGCCGCCGCCTGACGCCACGACTCGCGCGCCGAGGAGCGACACCCCGTGACCTCCCTTGCCGGTTCCCAGGCGCTCCTCGCGAGGGCGCTCCGCGCGCCCGGGCGCCTCGCGGACACGCTCGACCGCCGCGCGCTCGCCACCGCGCTGGCGACCGCCGCCAGCGGCCTCGCCGTCTACGTCGCGATCGCGCTCGCGGGCGGGACGCCGTCGGCGCTCGGCCACTTCGCGTACGTGCCGATCACGGTCGCGGCCTACGGTGCCGGCGCCCGCGGCGGCGCGCTGGCCGGCCTTGCGGGGGCGGTCATGCTCGGGCCGGCGCTGCTGGTCGTCGACCACCGCAGCGACGTCGGCCTCCCGTGGCTCGTGCGGGCGGCGTTCTTCGTCGGCATCGGCGCCATGGCGGGCTGGCTCTTCGACCGGTCGAGGTCGGCCACCCGGGCGTGGCGGGCCGCCGCCCTGCGGGCCGACGCGGAGCACCACGGCGCGATGATCGCGCTGGCGGAGGCCGCCGAGGCGAAGGACCCCACCACCGGCGACCACATGTACCGGTGCCGCGACCTCGCGGCCGCGCTCGCCCGCGAGGCCTCGATGCCGGGGCCGGCGGTGGCCGACATCGCGTGGTCGGCGATGCTCCACGACATCGGCAAGCTGTGGGTGCCCGACCGCGTGCTCACGAAGCCCGACGCCCTCGGCCCGGACGAGTGGGAGGCGGTCCGCCAGCACCCGGCCCGCGGGGCGGACCTGCTCGAGCGCGCCGGCAGCTTCGAGACGGCCCGCCGGATCGCGCGCTGGCACCACGAGAACCTCGACGGGTCGGGCTACCCGGACGGGCTCCGCGGGGCCGCCATCCCGGTCGAGGCCCGCGTCGTCCGGATCGTCGACGCCTGGGACGCGATGGTGAACGACCGGCCGTACCGCCGCGCCATGGCGCTCGGGCGCGCCATGCAGGAGCTCCGCGACGGGGCCGGCCGGCAGTTCGACCCGGAGCTCGTCGCGCTGTTCCTCGCGATGGCCGAGGACGGGCGCCTCCCGTACCTCGGCTGACGCGCCGCGGGTCGCTGCCCCGCGCTTCCTGCCCCGCGACACGGGGGCGCCACCGGCGTCCTCTCGCCCGAGGGGGCCGGCCTGGTCGTGACGCAGGACTACACTTTCAGCTCGCCGTCCACGGCGTCGGGGGTCCTCCTCGGGCGCAACTCCAACGGCCGCGTCGAGTGGCGGTACGCCGCGGGCGCGACCCTCAAGACCCTGCAGGAGGCCCAGGCCGGATGACCGACGCCCGCGCGACCGCCAACAACTTCGCCGGGCTCATCTGGTCGATCGCGGACCTCCTGCGCGGCGACTACAAGCAGTCCGAGTACGGCCGCGTCGTGCTGCCGCTGGTCGTGCTCCGACGCCTCGACTGCGTGCTGGAGCCCACCAAGGCCCAGGTGCTCGCCCGGCTCGAGTCGGCGGGCGTCGAGAACGTCGGCGTCCTGCTGCGCGCGATCACGGGCCTCGACGTCTACAACACGAGCCGCCTGACCATGAGGGCGATCCTCGCGGACCCGGCCCAGGTCGCCGGCAACCTGCGCGCCTGGATCGCGGCGTTCGACCCCGACACCCGCGACGTCATCGAGAAGTTCGACTTCGACGCCCAGGTCGGCCGGCTCGACCGGGCCAGGATCCTGTACCAGGTCGTCTCGCGCATGACCGAGGTGGACCTCCACCCGGACAAGGTCGGCAACGCGGAGATGGGCTACCTGTACGAGGAGCTCGTCCGCAAGTTCTCGGAGGCGTCCAACGAGACCGCGGGCGAGCACTTCACGCCGCGCGAGGTCATCCGCCTGATGGTGGACCTCCTGTTCGCGGAGGACGACGAGGCGCTGCGGACGCCGGGCATCGTGCGCACCCTGCTCGACCCCGCCTGCGGGACGGGCGGCATGCTGAGCGCCGCGGCGGACCGCCTCCGGGAGCTCAACCCGGGCGCCCACCTGGAGGCGTACGGCCAGGAGCTCAACGCCGAGACCTACGCGATCTGCCGCTCGGACATGGTGCTCAAGGGCCAGAAGGCGTCGAACATCCGCCTCGGGAACAGCTTCAGCGAGGACGCCTTCCGCGGCGAGCGCTTCGACTACCTGCTCGCGAACCCGCCGTTCGGGGTCGAGTGGAGGAAGGTCGAGCGCGAGGTGCGCGACGAGGCCGAGAAGATGGGCTTCGCCGGCCGCTTCGGCGCGGGGCTGCCGCGCATCAACGACGGGTCGCTCCTGTTCCTCCAGCACATGATCAGCAAGCTCAAGCGCCCCGAGGAGGGCGGCGGCCGCCTCGCCATCGTCCTCAACGGCTCGCCGCTGTTCACGGGCGGCGCCGGCTCCGGCGAGAGCGAGATCCGGCGCTGGGTCATCGAGAACGACTGGCTCGAGGGCATCGTCGCCCTCCCCGACCAGCTCTTCTACAACACCGGCATCAGCACCTACTTCTGGATCGTCACCAACCGCAAGCGCCCCGAGCGGCGCGGCAAGGTGCAGCTCGTGGACGCCCGCGAGCTGTTCGCCAAGATGCGCAAGAGCCTCGGCGAGAAGCGCAAGGAGATCGGCGAGGCCCAGATCGAGGAGATCGCGCGCCTGTACGGCGACTTCGCCGACGGCGAGCGGGTCAGGATCCTGCCCAACGAGGCCTTCGGCTTCCAGCGGGTCACCGTCGAGCGGCCGCTGCGCCTCCGGTACAAGGTGACCGAGGCGACGCTGCCCGCGATCGAGGCCTCCGCGGGCTGGGCGAAGCTCGACGCGGCCGAGCAGGGCGCGCTCGCCGTCCGCCTTCGAGGGCTGGAGGGGCTCGACACGACCGACAAGGGCGAGGCCGCCCGCAAGGTCGGGACGCTCCCCAGGGCGGTCGAGAAGGCGGCATGGGACGCGATCGCCGTCCGCGACCCCGAGGCTCCGGCCGTCACCGACCGCAGGGGCCGCCCCGAGCCCGACCCCGAATTGCGGGACGGCGAGAGCGTGCCCCTGCCGGGGCCGACCGACGGCTTCGACGCCGACCCGGCCGAGCGCCTGGCCTCTCGCCCGTACCGCGACGCGGTCGACGCCTACCTGGCGGCCGAGGTCCACCCGTACGTCCCCGACGCGTGGGCGGACCACGCCAGGACCAAGGTCGGCTACGAGATCCCGCTCACCCGCCAGTTCTACCGCTACGTGCCGCCGAGGCCGCTCGCCGAGATCGACGCCGAGATCCGCGCGCTTGAGGAGGAGATCCAGCGGCTGCTCCGCGAGGTCACCGCGTGACGGCCCACCGGCCCGGTGCAACACTCCCGCATGCCGTCGACAACCGCCCGACAGGCACGGGGAGGATCTGATGCCCGACCGAGTTGCGGTGCAGCCTGAGCTCCTGCGCTGGGCGCGCCGCCGCGCCCGCCTCGAGCCCGAGGATCTTGAGCGCGCGTTCCCGAAGCTGGCCGAATGGGAGTCCGGCGACGTGGCGCCAACGCTCCGCCAGCTCGAGGCCTACGCCCACGCGACGCGCGCGCCGCTGGGCTACCTGCTCCTGGACACGCCGCCCGCGGAGCCGATCCCCATCCCGGACTTCCGCACCCGTGACGGTCACCCCGTGCCCGAGCCCAGTGCCGATCTCCTGGACACGCTGTTCATCTGCCAGGAGCGACAGGAGTCGTACCGCGACTACCTGCGGAGCGATGGCGCAGCCACGCTCGCGTTCGTCGGCAGCATTGCGGTCGGGGCGGACGCCACCGCCACCGCGCAGGCCATCGGGACGGCGCTGCAGTTTGACCTCGAGAGCCGCCGGCGGGCCGCAACCTGGGATGACGCTCTTCGGATGTTCGTCGAGCAGGCCGAGGCGCTCGGGATCCTGGTCATGCGCAACGGCGTCGTGGGCAACAACACGCATCGGAAGCTCGACATCGAGGAGTTCCGCGGCTTCACGCTCGCCGATCCGGTCGCGCCGCTCGTCTTCGTCAACGGCGCTGACACGAAGTCGGCCCAGATGTTCACGCTCGCCCACGAGCTCGTGCACGTGTGGTCGGGCGAGTCGGGCCTCGGAGACGAGAGCCTAGATGTCGGCCCGGACACGGCGCGCGAGCGCTGGTGCGACGCCGTCGCCGCCGAGCTGCTGGTGCCGGCGGCCGTCATGCGCGCGGAACTCGACCGGACCCGGGCCATTGACGTCGAGATCAGGCGCCTCGCGCGCCGGTTCAAGGTCAGCACGCTTGTCGTGCTCCGCCGGGCGCTGGACATCGGGGCCATCGACTCGGCGGCGTTCCACCGCGCCCACGACGACGAGATCCAGCGCCTGCGCGCGCTCGGGGAGCGGGGGACCGGCGGCGGAGACTTCCACACCACCGAGGCGGCACGCGTGAGCAGGACGTTCGCCCGGGCGCTCGTGACGAGCACGCTGGAGGGCCAGACCCTCTACCGAGATGCATCCCGAATGCTGGGCATCTCAAGGTGGCAGACCTTCCAGGACTTCGGGCAGCGTGTGGGGGCGCCAACCTGATGGCGTACCTGCTCGACGCCAATGTGTCCATCGAGTCGAAGAAGCGCTGGCTCGGGCTGGACTTCTGCCCGGCATTCTGGGATTGGCTCGACGCGGGCAACGCCGCGAACCGCGTCTTCAGCATTGAGAAGGTCGCCGACGAGATCGCGGCCGGTGCCGACGAGCTGTCCGAATGGGCTGCAGCCCGGCAGAAGCGGATGTTCCTGCCGGTCGAGCCGGCCATGCTCGACGCATTGCGCACGGTGACCGCTTGGGTGACGGGGCAGCCATACCTGCCTCGCGCCGTCACGACCTTCTTCGAGGGTGCCGACTACTACCTGGTCGGGCAGGCGCTCGCGCTCGGGTACACGGTCGTGACTCTGGAGAAGCCTGAGGCCAGGCTCAGCAGGGTGAAGATCCCGGACGCCTGCGTGGCCCTGGGGGTCCGCTACGTGTCGCCGTTCGAGATGCTCCGCAACGAGCGGGCCCGGTTCGTGCTGGGTGCCACCGCGTGAACGACTGGCCCCGAGTTCCACTAAAGCACCTCGTGGACATCAACCAGCGGGTGTTGCCCGAGACCACGCCGGCGTCGACCGAGTTCCGCTACATCGACATCTCGACATGCGGTCGAGGGAGGCTTGAGGCCGAGCCGGAGCTGATGCGCTTCGCGGACGCTCCGTCCCGGGCTCGGCGACTTGTCCGATCGGGCGACACGCTTGTCGCGACCGTTCGGACGTATCTCCGGGCGGTGTGGCCGGCGGCCGGGTCGCCCGACGACCTAGTCGCCTCGACCGGCTTCGCCGTTCTCTCGCCGAGGGATCGTCTCGACCCGGGGTTCCTCGGCTGGGTGGCGCAGTCGGACCCCTTCATCGAGGAGATCGTCGCCCGCTCCGTGGGCGTCAGCTACCCGGCCGTCAACGGCCTTGAGGTCGGCGAGTTGTCCGTGGGCGTCCCGCAGATGGCGACGCAGCGCGCCATCGCCGACTACCTCGACGCCGAGACGGCACGTATCGACGCGCTGGTGGCGGCGCGCCGGCTACAGACTGAGCTCGTGGCCGAGCGCTTTCGGGCTCTTCGAGAGGCACGGGTCCGGGCACTCCTTGAGGAGTTTGGGACCGTGCCGCTGAAGCGGCTCGCGTGCCGAATCGAGCAGGGCTGGAGCCCCGATGCCGAGGCTGTGCCGGCGGAGCCACGTGAGTGGGGCGTCCTGAAGACAAGCGCCGTGTCAGCCGGGAAGTTCGACGGCTCCCAGAACAAGAGGCTCCCGGCCGGGGTCACTTTCGATCGGCGATGGGCCGTCATGGATGGGGACCTGCTCGTCGTGAGGGGCTCGGGTTCGCCAGGGGCAGTCGCTCAGGCCGCCGTCGCCGCCACCGGAGGCCGGCACCTGCTGCTGCCCGATCTCCTGTATCGAGTCCGGCTTCGTGTGGGAGATGCCCGGTTCCTCGCCCACGCGCTCGCCTCGCAGTTTGCGCGCGACCAGTTCGAGGCTGCGATCCGCACCGATGTCGGCATGACGAGGAAGATCCGCTCGGAGGACCTGGCGAATGTCCTCGTTCCCGCGGCACCCGTGCCGATCCAGCAGCAGGCCTCAGATGCGTTGGATCAAGAAACGACGGCCATCGAACGGGTGCGCGAGGCAGCCCGGCGTCAGATCGACCTCCTCCTCGAGCGCCGCCAGGCCCTCATCACCGCGGCCGTGACCGGCCAGCTCGAGATCCCCGGGGTCGCCGCGTGACCTCCAGCTGCGGGCGGCCGGAGCCGGTTGA
>JAKAMV010000620.1:0-654 GCA_021812735.1 Chloroflexota bacterium
TCAAGCCGGTCCACCCGACGCCCTGGGGCAGCCTGTTCCCGTGGCGCACGCGCAGCCGCCCGCAGCCCTGGCAGGCGTGGACGACCATGGTGGACGAGGGGCCCGCCACCCCCAAGGCCCCGTGCCAGCTGGCCTGCCCCGCCGGCACCGACGCCGGCCGCTACGTCGGTCTCGTGGCCCAGGGCCGCTACGACGAGGCCTACCAGGTGGCCGCCGAGGTCAACCCGTTCCCCTCGGTCTGCGGCTGGATCTGCACCGCCCCGTGCGAGTCGGCCTGCCGCCGCGGCGTCCTCGACGAGCCCATCAGCATCCGGACCATCAAGCGTTTCGCCGTGGAGCACGGCAAACTGCCCAAGGTGCCCAAGCCCACGAAGGCGCGATCCGAGAAGGTCGCGATCGTCGGCGGCGGGCCCGCGGGCATGGCCGCCGCGTGGTACCTCGCCCGCCTGGGCTACCCGGTCACGGTCCTCGAGGCCATGCCGATCCCGGGCGGCATGATGGCCATCGGCATCCCCGAGTACCGCCTCCCGCGCGAGGTCCTCCAGGAGGAGCTCCAGCGCATCCTCGATGCTGGCGTCGAGCTCAAGCTCGACACCGCCATGGGCCGCGACTTCACGCTGCCCGATCTGGAGCGCCAGGGCTACAAGGCTATCT
>JAKAMV010000620.1:664-6295 GCA_021812735.1 Chloroflexota bacterium
CCCGGGCGACGACCAGCGCGGGATGATCCCCGCAACGCGGTTCCTCAAGGAGGTCAACCTCGGCGAGAACCCGGTCCTGACCGGAGACGTGATCGTCGTCGGCGGCGGGTCCACCGCGATGGACGCGGCGCGTTCGGCCAAGCGCTCCGGCGCCGCCAGCGTGTCGATCGTCTACCGCCGCGGCCGCGTCGACATGCCGGCCCAGGCCGAGGAGGTCGAGGCCGCAGAGCGCGAGGGCATCGCGATCCTCGAGGGCCTCGCCCCCAAGGAGGTCGTGGGTCGCGACGGCGACGTCGTGGCGCTGCGGTGCGAGGTGACGAAGCCGGGCGCGAAGCCGGCCGACGGCGGTCGCACGCCGTGGACGCCGACGGGCGAGTCCCGGGAGCTCCCGGCGACTGCGATCCTCGTCGCCATCGGCGAGGAGCCCGACCCCTCGATCCTTCCCGAAGGCGCGGGCATCGAGGTCAGCGGCTGGGCCGGCATCGTCGCCGATCCCAACACGCTGGCCACGGGCCGCGCCGGCATCTTCGCCGGTGGCGACGTCGTCAGCGGGCCGAAGACCATCATCGAGGCCGTGGCCGCCGGTCGGCGCGCCGCCGGCTCCATCCACGAGTACCTCTCGGGAGCCCGCGACGGCGAGGCCGAGATCATGCGCACCGTCAGGGTGCACACACCTGCCGAGGCAACGCTCCGGCTCGACATCGCCGACCGGCCGCGCGTCCACGCGCCGCTCCCGGTCGTTGACACGGCCAACTTCAAGGCCACGCAGGAGGGCTTCGCGGAGGCCGCGGCGAGGGCCGAGGCGTCCCGCTGCTTCCGCTGCGACGCCGTCTACGGATGTCCTTCCGTCCAGGTCGCGAAGGGTCGCGGCCCGGCTGACTCGCGCATCGGCGGCCCCTCCGCGGCCCACGCGCCGGTCGCCGCAGCGACGTCGCTCACCCCCGCCACACCCCCGTCCCGCCAGCTCAACCAGGGAGGAGCCCAGTGAACGCTGACCAGGTCTCAGGTCTCTTCGGCGCCGGAGAGGCGTTCGTCGAGGGGACCATCGCCGCCGCCCTCGTGATCCTCTGGATCCTGACCGTGGCGCTCCACGTCGCCCGACCGTACATGGCCAGGACGACCGGCAAGTTCACGCTCCGGCTCGGCGCGGACCTGTGGTGGATCATCTATGTCGGCCTGCGCGACATCATGCTCCTGCAGGTCTTCCTCGGCTCGTTCATCTTCTTCTACCCCGACGTGGTGAAGGCGCAGAACCTGCCCGTCACCGGCGGCCTCGCGGCCGTGTGCGCCTTCGCCGCGCTGCTGATCAAGCTGATGACCAAGGGCGACGCGGACCTCATGTGGATGCGCGTGCAGGTGAGCCTGATCGGCCTCGGCGCCGCGCTCTACCTGGTGCCCTACCTGTTCGGCGTCCAGGCCGTGGGGCTGAACGGGTCGCGCCTGCTGCCGCTGGCCCAGTCGCTGAACACCGCCACGAACCCCGACCTCGCCCTTCCGCTGTGCTACATCTCCGCGGCCCTGACGGGCCTCCTGGGGATCGTCGCCGTCGCCTACAACCTCCGGCTGTCGATGCGGCAGCCGAAGGCCGCCTGAAGGAGCCGAAACGATGCTCTCCGGAGACACCCTCGCAACCTCGCTCACCCAGGGCGGCGCCAGCTGGATGGTGGCGTCGGTCGCCGCGGTCCTGCCCATCCTCTGGGCGTTCACGCTCTCGCTGCACTTCGCCCGGCCGTACGTCCTCCGCTTCCTCCAGAGCCTGACGCTCCGGTTCGGCGGTGACGTGTGGTGGCTGTCCTACGTGCTCACCCGCGACGCCCTGCTGGTGATCACGCTCGTCCTGTCCACGATCTTCCTCTTCCCCGACGTCTACCTGCGGGGCGACGGCCTCGGCATCACGGCGCCGGTGGCGACGCTGTTCCTGATGTGGGCCGCGCTGGTCAAGCTGCTGGGCGACCCTGACGACAAGCCCTCGCACTTCCAGCTGCAGAGCATCCTGCTGCTGGTGGCCTCGGTGCTCTACATCGTCCCCCAGATCTACGGCATGGAGGCCGCGGACCAGGGGCTGAGCTGGAGCTCGGCGCTCGTGTCGATGACGACCGTGACGCGCAATGGCGTGGACATCGCCGTCCCGCAGCCGATGGCCGAGCCGATCCTGTGGGGAACGATCCTGCTGATCGGCATCACGGGCGGACTGGTGTTCGTCCGCTTCCTGCTCAAGCTCGGGACGAACGAGGCCGGCGAGGCGTCGGCACTCGCCGAGGCATAGCCCATGTGAGGTCCCTGCGGGCCGCGCCCCTGCGACGCGCGTCCCTGCGCCTCCACTCTGCGTCCTGCGTCCCCCTGGCGGCGCCACCGGTCTCTCCCCCGGTGGCGCCGCCGCTTCTGTGCCCGGGGTGGTCAGGTCGGCGGCTGGCCAACGGCGCCCCCAACTCAACCACAGGTTGGACCGCAGGAACGCGAGGGTCACGCGTCGGCCGCCCGCGTAGAATGCGCGGCCATGTGCGAGCAGTTCATCGCCCGGGCCGGGGAGCCGTTCCGCCTCGACGCGCTGTGGCCCCTTGCGGAGCGCCTCGAGCGGTATGGCCTCGCGGGTTTCGGCTGGGGCGCTTCGTGGGTGGGCAGCGACGGCCGCCTCCACACCCACCGCGACGTCCGCGCCTTCCGCGATGACCCGGCCCGCGACGAGGTCGGCGCCAACGAGACCACCGTCGCGCTCGTCCACCTCCGTCGCCCGTCGCGCCTGTCCACGCTCCAGCTGCCCGACACCCAGCCCTTCGAGGACCCCGCCGGCCGCTTCGCCTTCTCGCACAACGGGGACCTGCGCGACTTCCGGGCCGCGCGCGCCCGATACCGCAAGGCGGGTCGAATCCACGGCCGGGCCGACAGCGAGGTGGGCCAGCGCTGGCTCGAGGACGCCTGGTCGGACGCAGAACCGGTGGCCCATCTGCTGGGCGCCCTCCACGACGAGTTCGGCGGCGAGGCCAACCTCGCCGTCCTGACGCGCGACGGCACGCCGCACCACTACGCGGGCAACCCCCAGAATCCCGTGTTCACGTTCCGCCTGGGCGCGATCGGCATCGCAGCGACGGCCATCTACTCGATCGACCGCTCGGTGTTCCGTTACTGCGCCCCGGGCGCGACCGAGCGCGCGATGGTGCGCCTCCACACGACGGTCGAGCTGGATGCCGCCGGTCGGCCGACGGAGGCCGCGAGGCCGTCGAGGCGGTAGGGGAGTCGCCGGCTGCGGGGGCCGGCGAGCCTCAGGCCCTGTGAACGAAAGATCCCGCACGGAGTAGCCCTTCCCGTGCCAGAGAGCCTGTCGCGGGAGAGCGGCAGACTGCGCCCGTGAGCAGCCTGATCGAGCTGACGGACGCGCAGTGGGCGCTCGTCGAGCACATCTTCGACCCGCGGGGCGGTCGCGGACGCCCGGCCGTGTATGACCGGCGCGAGATCGTCAATGCCCTGCTGTTCCTCGCCCGCACGGGCTGCCAGTGGCGCTACCTGCCGGACCGCCCCCCCTGGCCCCCCGTGTGGCAGCAGTGGCGTCGGTGGCGCGACGGCAAGGGCCAGGTGTGGCGGCGGGCGATGGCGCTGCTCGGCGCGGAGGTGCGCCTTCACCACGGGCGGCAGGCGACGCCCTCGATGGTCATGATCGACGGCCAGACCGTGAAGGGCGGACGGGCCGGCCCCACGTTCCGCAACGCCGGCGGGCGGGGCGGTCGGACCGTCGGAGCGAAGCGGACGATCCTCGTCGAGATCATGGGCCTCCCGGTGGCGGCCCGCGTGGATCCCGCGAAGCCGCACGACGTGCGCGTCGGGCGCGAGCTGCTCGGCGAGCGCCTCGGCGACCTCCCGCGGGTCCAGGCGGTCGTCGCCGACGGCGGCTACAGGGGACTGGCGAAGCTCGCGGCGCGCAGGCAGGTGCGGCTGGACATCAAGGCCCCGCCGAAGGGGTCGAGCGGGTTCGTCCCCATCGACCCGCTGTGGCGCGTCGAGCACGCGTTCGCCCAGCTCGGCCGGTGGCGCAGGCTGTCGCGCTGCTACGAGGGCACGCCCGAGAGCGCCCGCGCCTGGCTCGAAGTCGCCGCATTCGGCTACCTGCTCGGCCGGCTCTGACCCCGCCCCGCGTCAGGGCGCGACGACCAGCGTGCCCGGGCACGCGAGCCAGGTCCCAGCGCCGTCGATCTCGCCGCCGCCGATCGACACGCGGTCTCCCTCGTGCGCCAGGACGGTGCCGCTCTGGTCGACGACCGCGAGGCGGCCGCCGTCATGGCGTGCGGAGAAGCCGTTGGGCCAGATCACCTGGCGCGCCTGCCCCTGCTCGTCGCGCAGCCGGATGCCGGCGTCCCCGTCCCTGACGAGGGTGCCGGTGACGAGGGCCGCCATGCACGCGGTCGCAGTCCCGGCCGGCTGGGGCTGCTGCTGCTGCGTTCGGAGCGCGATGGCCCCGGGGGTCGCGGTCGCGCCGGAGGGAGCCGATGGGCCAGCCGCGCACGCCCCCACGAGCGTCGCCGCCGCGAGTGCGAGCAGTGCCCGAGCGAACATCCCACTCCCTCCTGACCCGGATCAGACGCCATTCTGACGCCGCGGCGCGGCTCGCGGTTGCCTCAGTTTCAGGTTTCGTTCACAGGGCCTCAGTCGCCGATCTCGATCGACCGCCGCGCCGCGCTCGGCCTCCCCCGCCGGCTCGCCTCGTGCGCCGGGGCGTGGAGGCCCAGGAACACGTTGACGCCCGCGCTCAGCCGCGCCCGCGCCCGGGTCGCCGTGGCCGATGGCGCCGTCCGGAACGCGCGTCCCCAGAGCCCGGCCCGCGCCAGCGCCCGCCCGAACGCCTGCTGCCAGGTCGACGGCCGCAGGAACGCGAACGGGTGCTCGAGGCGCCACCACCAGGGCACTGCGGCCCAGACATACACGAGGTAGTCGGCGCGGATGGGCCGCTGCGTGAAGCCGAACAGCACCTGGAGCTGGATGATCGTGAGCGGCAGCATCGCGAGCGAGAGCAGGCCGGCCAGGGCGAGCCACACGAGGCCGTACGCGCGTGCTCGCGGCGGCAGGACCAGCCACAGGAACGCCGGCACCCACTTCATCCACGTCGCGAGGCCCCAGACCAGCCCGCCCAGCCGCCCGCCGAGGAACTGCGCCCCGAACAGCACCACCGCAAGGAGCAGGTTGACGTTGCCGGTGTCGATGTTCGCCTCGATCGGGATCCAGAGGATCGCCGCCAGGATCGCCGTTGGCAACGGGCGGCGCGCGTACGCCCAGCGGATGGTCCACAGGAGCAGCAGGAGCGAGGCGCCCCGCCACGCGAACCAGGCCACCTCCCAGGGCAGCATCGCCCAGGGGATGAACAGCGGCAGCATCCAGGGGGCGTAGACGTAGGGCAGGAACGGCCCGGTGGGATGGTAGGGATCGCCACCGTCGAGCCACAGGCGCACAGCCGCCCAGTAGGCGCGGGCGTCGGCACCGGCCACGTCGCCCCGGGCCCAAATGGCGGCGCAGGCCGCCGCGAACAGGACGATCAGAATGGCCATTGCCGCGATCCGACGCCGGTCTCGAAGCCGAAGCGCCTCCCGGCGGATGGCGCGCCGCACCGTGCCGTCATGCCGGGCGCGGTAGCGGGTCAGGGCCGAC
>JAKAMV010000621.1 GCA_021812735.1 Chloroflexota bacterium
TTCCGATCTTCCCGAGCGGCGCGCCGGGGGTGGCCCACGGCAGGCCCGCGGGCGCCGGGGCCATCGGCGTCGCGCGCGGGGAGCGCTCCGCCGGACGCGCCGAGGGTGACGCGGCAAGCGAGGGAGCGACGGACGAGGACACCTCGGGGGACGGTATCGGACCGACCGTCCTTGGCGGCACCGTGGAGGGGGCCGCGGGCGTGGGACCTGGCGCAGTGATGGCCGCCAGCAGCGCGCCCGCTCCGCCGGCGAGCAGTGTGCCGCCGACGGCGGTAGCCACCACGAGGACCAGCACGAGCGCCGCCGCCTCCATCCGCACGCCGAGTGCCACCGGTTTCCCCAAGCCAACGGCCGCGCGCAGCACATCCGCCACCGCGCCAGGAAGGGCAGGCCAGCGGGGCGGCAGCGCCGCGTCCAGCAGTCGGCGCACCGGGGAACGGGGCGCCTCGGCCCTGACGGCCGACACGATCCGAGCCGCCAGCCCCGATGGCGGCTCCGGCATCGCCGCCGCGGCGTAGCGTTCCAGCTCGGCCGCAACCCCGCGCAGGGCCGCGTCCTCGGGCTCCTCGCTCCTGGCCGGCGGGTCTGGCGCCAGGGGGAGAAGGCCCCCTGGGGCACGCGCGCCGTCGCCGGCAGGCGGCACGCCACGCCTCGCGCGCGCGTCACTCACGAGCTCACCTCGACCACCAGCTCTTCGTGCAGACGCGCCAGCCCACGATGGAGGTGCGACTTGACCGTCCCGAGCGGACGGCCGGTGGTCTGCGCGATCTCGGCCAACGACAGGTCGGCGAAATAGCGCAGGGCGACCACTTCCCGGTACGGTTCGGGCAGCGCGGCGACCGCCGCGCGGATGAGGCGTCCCCGTTCGGCCTCGAGCGCCCCGGCGAGCGGGTCACCATACGGCGACGTCGGCACGTCGGCTGAGCTGCCGTCGATCGGCACGGTGTCCCTGCGTCGCGCCGCGGCGCGCAGAGCGTGCCGCACCGCGATGCGTGCCAGCCAGGCGGCCAGCGGACCCTCGCCGCGGAATGTGCCGAGCATCCGGTGGGCCGTCACGAAGCTCTCCTGGGTCGCATCCTCGGCGTCGTGGACCCGGCCGAGGATGCGATAACAGGCCCGAAAGACGGCCCCCGTCTCGCGCTCCACGAGCTGTTCGAACGCACGTTGGTCACCACCGAGCACGGCATCGACGAGAGCGCGGTCGTCCACGCGGCCGATCGTAGCGGACTCGCGGGTCAGTCCCCGTTCTGGCCGGCTGCACCCGACCCGTCGCCCGAACCGTCGCCCGCGGGCGCCGTGGCTTCCGGATGGTCCGTGCCTTCCGGCGCATGGGTGGCCTCCGGGGTCTCGGTCGCATCCGGGGTCTCGGTCGCATCCGGCGTCTCGGTCGCATCCGGCGTCTCGGTCGGCTCCGGCGTGCGCGTGGCCTCCGGCGTCTCGGTCGCATCCGGGGTCTCGGTCGGCTTCGCCATCTCGGTCGCATCCGGGGTCTCGGTCGGCTGTGCCGTCTTGGCCGCGTCCCGGATGTCGGCCGGCTCCGGGGTCTGGACGGCTGCTCCGGCCAGTTGAAGGCGCAGCTCCGAGCCGGCCCCGTGCTCGCTCGACGAGCTCCCCGCCTGGACCTGCGAGTCGGCGGCGGAGGGCACCGTGGGCGGCGCGGCGAACGCGACGCCGCCCACCAGCAGCGCGGCGACTCCCGCGACGCCGGCACCGCGCAAGACTCGAGACCGGTCAACGATGCGCATCGGATCGCTCCTTCATTTCGCGGCCGCCGGTGGCCGGCCCGCGATCGTTGCGTGACCGAGACCTTGCGGCGGACCCTTGCTCTTCCCGCACACCTCATGAGACACGCCGGGCGGCAAAGGTTGCAGCGCTGCCAGGCGCTCAGGTGGGGGCGTGCCGCGCGACCAGCGCGTCACCGCGGAGCGACCAGAGGGCGGGGCATGCCAGGATCGCGGCGCTCCCGCAGACCGCGGCGACCCCGGCACCGAGCAGCAGTGTGGCCGGGGCGCCGAACTGCTGCGCGAGCACCCCTGCGGCAAGGCTGCCCAGCGGCATGACGCCGAACGAGGTCAGCACGTAGAGGCTGAGGATCCGCCCACGCAGGCGGCCCGGCGAGAGCAGTTGCACGAAGGTGTTGGCGCTGGTGAAGTACCAGACCTGCGCCGCGCCGGTCAGCGCCAGGGCCAGGCACGAGAAGAAGACCGCCGTCGAGAGCGCGAACGCCGCGACACCCAGCACCATCACCGCTAGCCCGGCGAGCATGAACCGGCCATCGGCCCCGCCCGGGCGGAGCATGGCGACGGCCAGCGCGCCCAACAGCGCTCCGCCGCCCATGGCCGCCGTCAGCAGACCAAGACCCGGTGCGCCGATCGCCAGGATGTCGCGCGCGAAGACGGGAAGCAACGTCAGGTACGGCAACAAGAAGACGGTCGGGACGGCGGCCAGCAGCAGGAGCACGGAGAGGACCCGCTCGCTCCGCACGTAGTTCAGACCGTCGACCAAGTGGCCCCAGACGCTCTGCTCGACCCGCTCCAGGGCGGTGTCGGCCGGCAGTTGGATCGACATCAGCACGTAGACCACGGCGCCGAAACTGATCGCGTTGAGCCAGAAGCTCGGCGCCTCGCCGGCCAAGCCGACGAGGACCCCGGCCACCACCGGCCCGATGATGCGGCTCAAGTTGAACTGCACGCTGTTGAGCGCGATCGCATTGGCCACCGCCTCGCGACCGACGAGCGCCGGGACGATCGCCTGGAACGCCGGGCTGCCGAGCGCCTGCGCCGTGCCGGCCGCCAGCGCCAGCACGGCGATCTGCCAGAACGCGACCAGGTGGGTCATGGTCAGCAGCGCGAGCGTCGCCGCGAAGAGACCCTGCGCCGCCTGGCTGCCGGCCAGGAGTCGGCGCCGATCGATGCGATCGGCCAGCACGCCGGCGTAGAGCGAGAGCAGCAGCACCGGCGCCGTGGAGGCCGCCGAGACGAACCCGAGCAACGCCGGAGAGTTCGTCAGGGCAAGGACGAGCCAGCCGAGCGCGGTGCCCTGCATCCACGAGCCGACGTTCGACACGAAGACACCGGCCAGGAAACGCCGGTAGTCGGCCGAACGGAGCGCCGGCAGGAGCGTCGCCGTCTACGCCTCCGGAGGTCCGGGTGCCTGCTCGGCCGCCGCCAGCTGCGCCGCATCGGCGGCACCGGAGAGCAGCGGGTCGTGCACGACCTCCAGCGGCCCCCACGCTGCGGGGAGCTCTCGTTCGATGCGGGCGGCGTCCCCCACCAGGACCACGCTCGCCTCGCCCGCATGCACGTGCGAGGCGGCCGCCAGCACCTGCTCGGCCGTGACCGCCGCGATGGCCGGCCGGTACCGGTCGAGCTCGTCGTCCGGCAGGCCCAGCGCCACGAGCCCGGCGATCGCCGCCACCACCTGCGACGCCGACTCGAACCGGAGCGGAAACACGCCGATCAGGAAATCGCGCGCGGCATCCAGCTCCTCCGGGGCCGGCGGCTCCTGGGGCAGTCGCGCCAGCACATCGAGCGCATCGCGGATCGCCGGCACGGTGACGTCGGTCTGCACCGCCATCCGCACCGCAAACGGGCCGGCGGCGCGACGGAGATCGAACCCCGCATGGACGCTGTAGGTGTACCCGCGCTCCTCGCGCAGCAGCCGTTGCAGGCGCGAGTCGAACAGCCCGCCCAGGATCGCGCTCATGACCACCACCGCGTGGTAGTCGGGGATACGCCGCGGGAGCCCGACGTGCCCGATCCGCACCTCGGTCTGCGGCGAGCCCGGCCGGTCGACGATCACCACCCGCCGACCGGTCGGGTTGGGCGTCGCGTCGATCTCGACGGGGGCCGGCGGCTCTCCGGTCGCCGTCCAGGTACCAAAGCGCTCCGCGACGAGGTCGATCACCGGGATGCCGCCGAGATCCCCCGCCACGATCAGCGTGGCCCGCCGGGGGTCGCACAGCGCCGCGTAACGAGCCACCAGGGCGTCCCGGTCGAGGCCGGGTACGGTCTCCTCGGTCCCCGCCGTGGGCCGGGCGAACGGGGAACGCGGCGCGTAGATGGTGGCGGCGAACGCACGCTCGGCCCGCCGATGCGGGTCCGCCCGCGCCTGGAGCAAATCGTACAGGCGCTCGTCGCGCAGCCTGACCACCTCCGCGTCGGGGAAGGTCGGCTCGAGCATCACCTCGGCAAGCAGCCCCAGCGCCGCCGCCAGGTTGCGCCGCGGCACGTCGACCGTGCCAACCGTCGTCTCCCATCCCGCGCCCGCCTGCAGGCCGGCCCCCAGGCGTTCGGCCGCCTCGATCAGTCCGACCGCGTCGTGGTGCGCCGTGCCCTCGGTGAGCGCCTCGGCGGTGAGCACGGTGACGCCGGCCTGCGAGGCGTCCTCCGCACCGGCGCCGCCCTCGAGCACCAACTGTGCCGTCAGCAGCGGCCGTCCGGGGAGCTGGGCGACGAGCACCGTCAGCCCGTTCGCCAGCACCGTGCGAGTGAAGCCAGGGAAACGGTACGGACGTGGCGTGCCGGGGAGCGGACGCCTGTCGAGCACGTCCAGGCTCCCCACCGCATGCGGACGCTCCGGAACCCCGTTCGTCATGCTGCAGCCTCCCGTTCCGCACCCGCCGCGGGGACGTACGTGAGGACCGCCACGTTGTCTGGACGGACCACGTCGGCCATGACCCGCTGGATCGTGGCCGCGTCGACGGCGAGGTACCGCGAGAGCTGCTCGTTGATCAGCCCCGGGCGATCGAACAGCGTGGCGTACATGGCCAGCCGATCGGCGACCTCCTCGACCTGCTCGAGCGCGGCGAGCTCCTCCGACTCGATGAGCGCCCGGGCGCGCGCTAGCTCGTCCTCCGTGACCGGCTCCTGCGTCAACCGCGCCAGCTCCTCTCGCACCGTGGCCTCGACCGTGGCCGCGTCGCTCTCCGGCCGCACCGTGGCCCAACCTGCCAGGACCGAGCCTCCCTCGACCAGCGGCAGCATGAAGAGCACCACGTCCTGGGCGATGCGGAGCTCGCGCACGAGGCGTCGGTAGAGACGGCTCCCCTGGCCCCCCGCGGCGATCTGCGTCGCGACCTCGAGCGCATCGAACGCCGGGGTCCCGAACGGCGGCGTGCGGAACCCGAGGTGGACGCGCGCCAGCGGCACGCGATCCGGGATCGTCTCGCGGACCTCGCTGCCGATCCGCGGCGGCAGACTCAGATCGCCGAGCGGTGGGATCCCGGGACTCGGGGGGATCGGCTCGAAGTACCGCCGCGCGGCCCGCAGCGCTTCGTCCGGTTCGACGTCGCCCGCGATCGCGAGGACCGCGTTGTCGGGCGCGTAGTACGTCCGGAAGAAGGCACGCACGTCCTCCAGCGAGGCCGCATCGAGGTCCGCCATCGAGCCGATCGGCGTGTGGTGGTAGGGGTGGTCCGGGGGCATGACCGCCGCGAGCAGACGTTCGTAGAAGGACCCGTACGGCCGGTTGTCGTAACTCTGCCGCTTCTCGTTCTTGACGACGTCGCGCTGGTTGTCCAGGTTTTCCTGGGTGAGCGCATCGAGCAGGGTCGCCATGCGGTCGGCCTCGAGCCAGAGCCCGAGCTCGAAGCGATGCGACGGCAGCGTCTCGAAGTAGTTCGTGCGGTCGAAGTAGGTCGTCCCGTTCACGACGCCGCCCGCGGCCTGGACGATCGCGAGGTGTTCGGCTTTCCGGACATGCCGCGACCCCTGGAACATCAAGTGTTCGAAGAGGTGGGCGAATCCGGTCCGGCCCGGGCGTTCGTGCTTGGACCCCACGTCATACCAGACATTGATCGCCACGACCGGCGCCAGGTGGTCGGGCGCGACGATGACGCGCAGCCCGTTCGCCAGACGCGCATCGACGAAGCGGACCACGGGGACGCTCGGGTCGATCCCGGGCATGCGACCTCCCATCTGAACGAGCACGGGTGCGTGAAGAGGCCGCGCCGCAGAGGCGCGACGCTCCGATTGTGCCACCCTCGCTTCCGCTGCGCGCGGCGCCGTCCGCCCGACTGTCCACGGCCGACGCCGCAAGCGAGGAGCGTCCGCGCCACCGCTGCGCGTCAGGCTAGCCGGTAGAGGACCAGCCCCGCCACGACGCCGGCGTGCGGAGAGCTCTACCGGGCCGATCTTGCAGCTGCCAGGCCGGTACCCCCGGCGACCACGGCGAGGTCCATGCCGCTCACTTCGTACCCGGGGCGCGCCCCGACCTCGCCGCGCGGCCGGCGACCGCGGCGGGTGCCCGCGACGCCATACCGCCCGGCTGCCAATCGTCCAACGGGCGCAC
>JAKAMV010000024.1 GCA_021812735.1 Chloroflexota bacterium
CGGCCGCGGCGAGCTCGTCGGACGGCACGGGAACCAAGAGGGGCTCCGGCCGCGCGGCGGGAGGCGGGGGTCCGGGTGCGTCCGGGCAGGCAGCCGAGGGCGCGACGCTGGCGGCCTGTGCCGTCCTGCCGTGCGGGGCGGCGGAGGCGGCGGGCCGCCACACGCTGGCGTCCACCTCGACCGTGCCGCGTTCCGCCGACGGGTCGGCGACCACGCTCACCGCCGGCCGGGCGGCAAGGTGGTAGCCGTGAAGGCGCGCGAACGAAAGCGCGCAGTCGGCGAGGCCGGCGGCCAGGGCCTCGGAGCCGCCGTTCCGCGCGGCGAGGTCATCGAGATCCGAGGGGTGGAGGCGCACCCGGAAGCGGTTGGGCACGCCGGTGGCCGCCCCGCGGCCGGACCTGCCAGCCTCCATCGCGCGCTCGACCCGGCGCTCCACCTGGACGGCCTGGACCCGCGATCGGAACACGCGGGCAGAGGTGCGCTCGAACACGCGCTCGAGAAGGCGTTCGAGGTCAGCGATGGCGACCATGGCAGCGGCAACCCTACCAGAGCCAGCCAGCGGCCCCGTCGGGCCTGAACCATCGGCAGTTCGAAGCGGTACCACCGACCGAGGCGTGCTGGACGGTGCTGGCTATACTCTGGCCCTGCCCGACCAGACTCGTCGGGCTCGTCCCAGCGTCGGAGAGCCGGGGGCAGATGACGGAGATCCTCACCGAGTCGTTCTGCGAGCGGTGCGGCACTCGCTACACATTCGAGACCGCACGTCCCCGGAACTCCCGCATCGGCCGCGCGAAGACCTTCACCCGAGGGCTCCGCAACTACGTCCTGTCCGATGATTCGTTCTCGGAGGCGATGGCCGACGCCCGCGGTGAGGAGGAGCTGGCGGCAACCGTCCTCCAGCTCGACGCGTTCCACAAGACGTTCAACTTCTGCCTGTCCTGCCGCCAGTACACGTGCGGCAACTGCTGGAACGCGTCTGAGGGCCGCTGCCTCTCGTGCGCTCCGCTGCCCGGCAGCGAGCCGATCGAGGAACTTGAGCCGGGCGCCAGCGAGGCCATCGCCGGGCGCCTCGCGGCTATTGCGGCCCCGCCCGAGGTGCATCCCGAGCAGCGCCCGATCGGGATTGCCGCATGGCCCGCCGCAGACCTGGCGGCGCCCCAGGCCCAGGAGGCAGCCGCGCTGGCCGTCGCCGAGCCGGCGGAGACGTGGCCAGAGGCCGCGGCAGGGCCGGAGGCCGAGGCAGCGCCCGACCTGGCCGAGGCCGCGCCGCCGTCCGATTCGGCCGCAGGCTCCGTCGCTGAGGCCGCGATCGAGCTCGACCTCGGGCCCACCGCTGCCCCTGGCCCGGTGGCCGAGCCACGGCCCGTCGAGGCGCCCGAGCCGACACTGCAGGGCCTCAAGCCGGGCGAGAGCCTCGACGACGCCATCGCGGCCTACGAGGCGTCACACACAGCCGCGGAGCGTTCCGCGCCGGCCGAGCCCGAGCTGACCGCCGCGCTCGCTGCAGACACCGCGGGGTCAGCCGTCGAGGAGCTTGTTCAGGCGGAGGCCGAGGCCGTCGCCGCCCAGGCGGAGCCGGTCGCCGAAGGGGTCGAGCCCGCGACGGTGGCGGAGCCGCCCGCCGCCGCGGCCGAGGCGGTCGTCGCCGAGTCCGCGCAGCCTGAGGCCGTCTTCGAGGCAGATGCGACGGCGGCCCTCGCCCGACCCGCCCAGGCCGAGCCGGCCGAGGTTGCGGCCGCCGCCGCTCCACCGGATGCCAGGCCCGAACCGCTCCTCCAGCCCGAGCCCCCGCTGGCACCCCCGCCGCCCCCGCTGTTCCAGCCGGCCGCGGAGACAGCGCCGCCGGCACCGCTCGTCGAAGAGCCGATCGCGGCCACTGCAGCACCGGCCCCGTCGGTGGCGCCGCCCGTCGCCGAGCCGACCCCGTCAGGTGCTCCCGGCGCGCCCGACGCTCTGGCCCCGGGTTGGCTCACCGTCGCCCCAGACGACGGGTCGGCGCCGGCATGGACCCAGGGGTCCGCCTGGACGGCCGCTCCTCGCCCAGTTGAGGGCGCGACGCTGGCGGGGCGCAGGCTCCTGCCAACGAGCGATGCTGCCGCCCTGTGGGCCGCCTCGGCACAGGAGGTCATGCAGGCGGGACCGGTCGGGGCGTCCCGCGTCGCTCGTGGCCATGCGGCAGCCCCGACACCGCAGCCGTGCGTGGGCTGCGGGCTGTCGCTGTCCGCGAATGCCCGGTTCTGCCGCCGCTGCGGTGCACGACAGCCCTAGACCAGCACTCGCACAGTCCGCTGACGGCCGCGCAGACCGGCGCATTGGCGTCCCGCCGCTCCGCCGACGGGCCCGACTGCCTCGCCTCCCCCGGATGGGACCGGGCCCGGCTGAGGCGTGCCCCGGTGGGCGCGCCGGGCGACAACCCATGCGGGGTCGCGACTAACGGGCTGGGCGACCCCCGCCCCGGACGCCGCGCTGCCGATCCCGCAGCTGCACCGACACGAGCGGGCCCAGGCTCGAGCGCACCTCGGTCCACGCCGCGCCCAGCAGCAGCACGTTGAACGCGATCGAGAGCCAGGCGAGGAGGGCGAAGACCGCCAGCGCCGTTCCGGTGACAGCCCAGAGGCCCATGAGCCGCGGCGCGATGAGCACGTAGAGCTGCGTGAGCGCCGCCAGCAACAGGCCGACTGCCCCGGCCGGCACCGCCAGTGCCCGCCATGGGACGCGCTCGCTGGGAACGTAGCGGTAGCACAGCACGACGACGGCGACGAATGCGACCAGCGAGCCGATCGGCGAGGCCACACCCAGGACGAACGACAGCGCTGCGCCGAGGCTCACGCCCTCGGGGGCGAACTGCGTGAGCCAGGCCACCACCGAGCCGAGCGTGAGCAGCGCCACCGGGACCAGGACGAGGATGACCGTGAGCAGCACACCCCGCACGGTCTGGGCCACGGGGCTCCGTCGGGGCGCGCCGCGGAAGATCCGCGAGAACGCCGTGTCGAGGTTCGCGTAGAAGCGGCTCGAGCCCCACAGCAGGGTGGCGACCGCAAGGATGCCGGTGGGCAGGGCGCCCGAGCCCACGCCCTCGAGCGCCAGCCTGGCCAGGTCCTCGAACGGGGGCAGCGCTTGGGCGATGGCGTCGACGATCTGCTGCTGGACGCCCGGCTCCCGGACGAGGAGCCCCACCACCGACAGGGCGAGCAGGAGCGCCGGCAGCAGCGCGAGCAGCGACGTGTAGGCGAGCCCGCCCGCGACGAGGCCGCCGCCGGCCCGGTCGTAGGTGGCCATGACGGCCCGCAGGCGCGCCACCCCGGGATTGCCGCCCAGGCGTTCGGCAATCCGTTCGGCAAGCGCCCGGAGGCCGTCGATCCGGTCTTCGACCCCCTCCTCGACCTCGGACGCCTCGCGCCGGATCCCGCTCTGGCTCATGGCCTCAGGGCAGATCCTCGAACAGCCCCGGCTGCAGGTGTTCAGCGCTCACACGACGCGGCGAGGCGATCAGCGCCTTCACCTCGCCGCGGCGCACGTAGCGCCGACCGCCGAGCTTGATGCTCGACAGCTTGCCGGACCGCGCCCAGCCGCCGATGGTGGCGGGCGCGAAGTGGACATTGGCGGCGGCAAGGATCTCGGCCGCCTCGCCCAGGGTGATCCAGTCGGCGGCGGAGGGCATCGCTCAGTCCTTCGGTTCGGACGCAGGGTTGGTGGACGCCGCGCTCGAGCCCGCGGACTCGGTCGGCGTGGACGGCGACGAGCCGGTCTGGGACTTGGCCCCGGCCCTGGTGCTGCTGGCCCCGCCCCTATCCTTCTTCGCCCAGCCCGAGCCCTTGAAGTGGATCGAGGGCGCCGAGAACAGCTTGCGCATGGTCCCCTCCCTGCCGCAGGAGGGGCAGAAATTCGGCCCCGGGTCGTTGATCCCGTGGAGGATGTCGGCGCGGTGGTCGCAGGCGGAGCAGACGTAGTCGTAGATGGGCATCTTCAGGGGTCGCTTGGGGGCAGCGGTCAGCCGCGGAGCATCCGCATGCCGCACTTGGGACAGTAGAACGCGCGCTCATGGCCAGACGCGAAGCCGCAGTGGGCGCACACCAGCCCGCCTCGACCCGCGGCCGGGACCGGGCGATCCACGGCGGTCAGGCCAATCGCGTGCTGGCTGCCGAGCACATTGCCCAGGATCCCCGCGAGGATCTTCTGGGCGATCCGGTCGGTGTCGCCGCGAACGCCGCGACCGCCCCAGCCCACGACGGCGCGGACGACCATGTCGCCCGTCGCCTCGTCCCAGTGGGAGGCCACGCCGCCGACGACGGCGTTGTACTCGGGATAGCCCGAGGTGTCGGTCTCGCCCTCGAGCAGCGCGCAGGCGAAGGTGTCGAACGCGAGGTCGATCGCGTCGATCGACTCGAGGATCACGAGCGCATGGCGGGTGACGGGGCTGAGCTCCGCGTGCGCATTGAGCCACTGCATCGCCTCGGACGGGTGCGCAATCTGCGGCATCGCCTGCGAGAACTCAAGCGGGAGCGGCTCCACCACCTCGACATCGCTCTTCGCGAAGCCCACAAGCATGCCGGGCAGCTCGGCAAGCGCGCGCGGGCCGGCACGCATCCGGACGCCCTCGGTGCTCTTGCCCGCGTAGGCGAGCTTGAGCGCGAAGTCCTGCGCGACCACCTCCTCGGGCAGCCCGAGGCGAGTGGCGCCGGATGGCGTGGCGGGCGTGGGCGGCGGCTCGCCGCCGCGGCGCTTCAGGAACGGCACGGAATCCTCCCTGACTCGGCGCGTGGCCGGATCATGGTCATCCTAGCAGCGACCGCGAACGGCCACCTCCGGCTCATCGGCCCAGCCGCTCCCGAAGGCGCCCCACCTGCGCGGCGAGCTCCGCCTCGCTGGCCCGGGCGCCCGCCACGATCGAGGGCGGCGCCTTGGACGTGAACGCCTCGTTGGCGAGGCGCGCGCGGGCTGCCTCCCACAGGCGCTGCGCGTCGCTCAGCTCCTTCTCGAGCCGCGACCGGTCGGCGTCGGCGGCCGCGTGGTCCGCGACGCCCGTGCCCACGATGGCCTCGACCGAGCCGGCGATCACCGCGAGGCCGGACGACGCCGCGTGGAGGGCCTCGCGCGTGTCGTGGCGGCGCAGCGGCCGGGAGCGGGCGAGTCGCTCCACCGCGGGCCGGAGCGCGTCGAGCGAGGCGACGAGACTCGGCTCCACGACCACGTCGAGCGACAGCCAGGCCGCGGGCTCGAGCCTGGCGTCGGAGCGGGCATTGCGCACCGCGCGCACCAGCTCGACGAGGGCCCCGACCTCGGCCTCGGCCGCCCCGTCGCGCGGCCCGACCCTCGGCCAGTCCGCCACGATCAGCAGCTCGGGGTCTCCGGCGGTGCGCGGGAGCGCCGCCCAGAGGCGCTCGGTGATGAACGGCATCACAGGGTGCAGCAGTCGCAGGTACGTGTCCAGAGCCTCGACGAGCGTCCACCACGTGGCCTCGCGCTCGGCGGCCGCAAGGGACGCGTCGGCCAGGCGCACCTTCGCGAGCTCGATCCCCCAGTCGCAGTACTCGCTCCAGATGGCCTCGTACAGCAGCCGCGTCACCTCGCCGAACGCATACTCGGCCATCGCCTTGTCGACGGCTGCCACAGTTGCCGCGGCGCGGGACCGGACCCAGCGCTCGGCAGGCCCCAGGCGCGCCGGGTCTGGCGCCTGCCGGGGAGCGTCGGCGGGGATGCCCGCCGGGCGGGCGCCCAGCACGAAGCGGGTGGCGTTCCAGAGCTTGTTGGCGAAGTTGCGGGCGTTCTCCACCTTCGCCATGCCGAACTTCTGGTCGAGGCCCGGCGTCGCGCCGTGGACCACCGCGAACCTGAGCGCGTCGGCCCCGTGCTCGTCGATGGCGCCCAGCGGGTCCACCGTGTTGCCCTTGGTCTTGGACATCTTCTGGCCGTACGGGTCGCGGATGAGCCCCGAGAGGTAGACCGTGTGGAACGGCACCTTCCCCGTGAGGGCGAGGCCCAGCATCATCATCCGGGCGACCCAGAAGAAGATGATGTCGTACGCGGTCTCCATCACCGAGCCCGGGTAGAACCGGGCCAGGTCGTCGGTGGCGTCCGGCCAGCCGAGCGTGGAGAAGGGCCACAGCCCAGAGCTGAACCACGTGTCGAAGATGTCCGGGTCCTGGGTCAGCTGGGCCGCCGGGGCCCCGCAGGCCTCGCAGGCGTCTGGCCCGCCCGCCTCGGCCGACACGGTCGCGTGGCCGTCCGGGCAGTACCAGGCCGGGATCCGATGACCCCACCAGAGCTGCCGGGACACGTTCCAGTCCCGGATGGTGGTCATCCAGTGCTCCCAGACCTTCACGAAGCGATCGGGCAGGATCGCCGTCCGGCCGGACTGGGTGGCCTCGAGCGCGGCCGCCGCGAGCGGGCCCGTGCGCACGAACCACTGCGTCTTGAGGCGCGGCTCGACCGCGTCGCTGCTGCGCTGGCAGCGGCCGATGACCATCTCGTGGGCGAGCTCGCCCTCGAGGTCGCCCATGGCGGCCAGGTCCTCGAGGATCGCCGAGCGGGCCTTGTACCGCTCCATGCCGTCGTACCGGGTGCCGGTGTTGGCCACATGGGCGGCGTCGTCGAGCACCGTCGGCATGGCCAGGCCGTGACGCTTGCCCGTCTCGTGGTCGTCGTGGTCGTGGGCGGGCGTGATCTTCACGGCGCCGGTGCCGAAGGCCGGGTCCACGACCCTGTCGGCGATGACCGGAACGTCACGGTCCACGAACGGGATGCGGACCCGGCGGCCGAGCAGCTTGGCGTATCGCCTGTCGTCGGGGTGGACGGCCACGGCCGTGTCGCCGAGCAGCGTCTCGGGGCGCGTGGTGGCCACGGTGACGCTCGCAGCCCCGGGCTGGCCGGTGGCCTCGTCGAGCAGGTGGTAGCGGATCCGCCAGATGGTGCCTGTCTCGGGCGTCGGGATCACCTCGAGGTCGGACACCGACGTCCGGCAGCCCGGACACCAGTTGACCAGCGCCTCGGCGCGATACGCGAGGTCCTGGCGGTAGAGGCGCAGGAACGACTCGCGCACGGCCTTGGCAGACACGTCGTCCATCGTGAACCGCAGCCGGCCCCAGTCGCACGAGCCGCCGACGCGACGCTGCTGGGTGAGGATGGTGTCGCGCGTCTGCTCCACGAACGCGTGCATCCGCTCGAGGTACCGCTCGCGGCCGAGGCTCGCCCGGCTCTCCCCCTCCCCGGCGAGGAGCTTGTCCAGCACGAACTGGGCCGCGATCGACGCGTGGTCGAGGCCGGGCAGGAACAGGGTCGGGCGGCCCGTCATCCGCGCGTGGCGGATCATCAGGTCCTCAACGGTCGTGCGCTGGGCATGGCCGAGGTGCAGCGAGCCTGTCACGTTGGGCGGCGGTTGGATGATGGTGAACGTCGGTCTGGACCAGTCGGCGCGCGAGCCGGCGCCGTCCGGCGCGAAGGCGTCGGCGGCCATCCAGCGCTCGTAGATCGCCTGCTCGAACTCGGCCGGCGCGTAGGCCTTGGCGAGCGTCCCGGTCGGCTCGGTCATCGCTGGGCTCCTAGAAACGGCGATCCCCGCTCGTCCAGCGGACGAACGGGGTCGTGGTACCACCTGCTGGGTTCCGTGGCCGGGGCCCGCGGGTCGTCCCCACGACCTTCATCCGGCCACGCTCTGCGGCGCGCTATCGGACGCCACCCGCACGGCTCGCGAGCGACCTTCGGACCCGTCGTGCCCGCGCGGCTCGCACCGTCCCGCGCTCGCTTGCGGCCGACTCGGGCCTACTCCTCTCGGTCAGCGCCGTGAGAGCCGGAGTCTAGCACGCGGGAGAGGCAGCCCTGGAGACGTCGGCGGGCGGGCACTTGGCTCGGCAGCGCTCGCGCCGGGCATCGAGCCCCTGCCGCGCGGCGGTGCCTCGCTGCCCTCCCCGACCTTCGGCCCCTGTGTTCGGCGCGCCCGCCTGTAGCGATCGCCGGGGCCGGACGCCACAAGCGCACGCCGGGGTCAATCCCGTGACGCGACCGTCGATCCTATGCGTGGCACCGCGCCCGCCTCGACGTCCGGCCCGGGCTCGTCGAGGCGCTCGCGCAGCGCCAGCTCGCGGCTCGCCGCCCGGAGCCAGTCCGCGGCACCCAGCAGGAGGGGCACCGCGCCCGCCAGCGCGAACCACGGCCCGAAGGCCCCGGCCATGCCGATCACGGCAACGCCGAAGCCCACCGCCAGCGGCGCGGCGCTGCGCGTCGGCAGCGGCCCGGACTCATCGCCGAAGGGGCCGTCGGGCTCGCTCGAGCCGTCCTCGTCGGGCCCCTCGAGCGGCGGGCGGCGGGCGCCCGAGCGGAGCAGCGTGAAGCCGGCCCCGGTCGCCACCCCGAACCCGATCAGCATCACGGTCCCGGCCGGGTCGGAGCTGACGAGCCAGTAGATGACGCCGACGATGAGGGCGAACAGCGACAGCCGGCCGAAGTAGCGGACCTCCTCCATCAGGCGCTGCCCGCCGCCGTGGCGCCATCCGGCGCAGGCCCGCTCTCCGCGCCACCGCCCTCGCCCTCCTCGCGCGCCCGGCGCTCGGCCTCCGCGGCCAGGCGGGCGTCGAGCACGGGCCGCAGCGAGCGGATCGGCGGCAGGCGGTCGAAGTTGTGGTGCGGCGGCGGCGACGAGGTGGCCCACTCGAGCGAGTTGCCGCCCCACGGGTCGGCGGGCTGGTCAGCGGGCCGGCGAAGGGCGCGCCAGACGGCCACCAGGAACGGCAGCGTGCCCACCGCGAGGATCAGGGCACCGATCGTGGAGACCAGGTTGAGCAGATCCCAGCCGCGGTCCGGCGGGTAGTCGGCGATCCGGCGTGGCATGCCCTCGGCGCCGAGGATGTACTGGGGCACGAACGTCACCGCGAAGCCCACCACCCAGAACAGCCAGTGGAGCCGGCCGAGCCCCTCGTCCAGCCGACGCCCGGTGAGCTTGGGGAACCAGAAGTAGATCCCCGCGAACCCCGCGAACACGGTGCCGCCGATGAGCACGTTGTGCATGTGGGCGACCACGAAGTACGTGTCCTGGGCCATGTAGTCGATCGGCGGCGACGCGAGCATCACGCCCGATATCCCCCCGATCGTGAACACGTAGAGCAGGCCCACGCACCACAGCATGGGCACCGTGAACCGCAGGTTGCCCCGCCACATGGTGGCGATCCAGTTGAAGATCTTGACCCCGGTGGGCACTGCGATCAGCAGCGACATCAGCGAGAAGAACGGCAGGTCCACCTGCCCGGTGGTGAACATGTGGTGGGCCCAGACGCCCATCGAGAGTGACGCGATCGCGATCACGGCCAGCACCATCAGCCGGTAGCCGAACAGCGGCTTGCCGGAGAACACCGGCACCACCTCGCTCATGACCCCGAAGAACGGCAGGACCAGGATGTAGACCTCCGGGTGGCCGAAGAACCAGAACAGGTGCTGCCAGAGCACGGGGTTGCCGCCCTGGGTGGGGTCGAAGAACCCGCCGCCGAAGTGGCGGTCGATGAACAGCATCGCGAGGGCGGCGGTGATCGAGGGGAAGGCGAACAGGATGAGGGTCGAGGTCACCAGAACGGTCCAGGTGAACATCGGCATCCGGAACATGTGCATCCCCGGCGCCCGGCGTGCGTAGATCGTCACCATGAAGTTGACCGCGCCCAGGACGCCGGACACGCCGACGAGCGCCACGCCCACGATCCACAGGTCCATGCCCGCTCCCGGCGAGAACGTCGAGTTGGACAGCGGCGGGTACGCGGTCCAGCCGGCGGCGGCGGCGCCGCCCGTGGTCAAGAACCCCGACATGACCGTCAGCCCGCCGAACAGGAACAGCCAGTAGGACAGCGCGTTGAGGCGCGGGAACGCCATGTCGGCGGCACCGATCTGGAGCGGCATGATCGCGTTGGCGAAGCCGATCGCGAGCGGGCCTGCGAAGAACAGCAGCATCAGCGTCCCGTGGACCGTGAACAGCTGGTCGTAGGTGGAGGCGTCCACGAACTGCTGGCCCGGCGCCGCCAGCTCGAGCCGGATCAGCTCCGCGATGAGACCGCCCACGGCCGCGAACCCGAAGGCGGAGGCGATGTACATCGCGCCGATCTTCTTGTGGTCCGTCGTGGTCAGCCACTCGAGCAGCGCCGTGCGCGGTGCGGCGGTGACGCCGATGTTGACCGAACTCATGGCGCAGCACTGCCTCCGGCTACCCGATTGGCGAGCCACTGGCGGTACGTGGCGAGGTCCACCGCCTTCACCGAGAACAGCATGTCGTCGTGGCCGATCCCGCACAGCTCCGCGCACGAGCCCGGGTAGGTGCCGGGCTCCGTGATCTGCAGGTCGAACGTGGACGGGTAGCCGGGGATCGCGTCACGCTTGAACAGGAACGCGGGCAGGTACATCGCGTGGTTGACGTCGAGCGACTCGAGCGTCACGTGGACGGGCGTGCCCACGGGCAGCACCATCTGGAGCGGGTGGTCGGTGGTGCCCGTGTCGGTGACCCCGGCGTCGGTGTAGGTGATCTGCCACTGCCAGCGGAAGGCCACCACCCTGACGTTGACGCCGCCCGGCTCGACCGCGTCGACCGAGCCCAGGGTCATCACCGTGAGGATGAACAGCACCAGGACCGTGGCCAGCGGGATGCCGGTCCACACGGCCTCGATCTTGAGGCTGCCCTCGGTCTGGGCCGGGAGGCGATCGTCGCGGCGTCGGTAGCGCAGGATGGACCACGTGACCAGCGACCACACGATCGCGGCCACGATGATGCCGCCGACGAGGAAGACGTCGTACAGGTTCGAGATCTGCTGGCCCTGCGTGGTGGCGCCCGCGGGCATGCACCCGGCCACGGACGCCGCCGTGACCGCGAGCCCGAGCGCGGCGCGGCCCAGCCTGCCCCCGGCTCGGCTCATCGGCCGCCCTCCGATTCACGGAAGCCGCCGCTCGGCGTCCGCACCAGGACCACGGCGGGCGGCTCGGGCGACTCCCCGGCCCGCTCCCGCCGGTCGTGCGCCGCCCGCGTCTCGCGGGCCATCCGGTAGACCACCAGCCAGGTCACCACCGGCGCGACCGCCAGGAGCACGCGGAAGATCATCGTCAGGTTCTCCACCGGGACGTCGAGCATCACGGCCAGCACGTCGTTGCCGCCCGCCAGCGTCAGCACCAGGAACAGCGCGACGCCGGCGGCACCGGTCGCGGTCCGGATCGGGGTCCGCCAGGGCGGGTCGAGCAGGTTGTGCTCACTGTGGTCGTGCGTGAGCCGCGCCTCCACGAACGGCCAGGCGGCCAGGGCTGTGACCAGCAGCCCGGGGATGAGGATGCCGGGCACGAACGGCGTCGGGATCGTGACGCCCAGGATCGTGGGCTCGATCGGCAGGCCCAGGCGCAGGGCGCCCTCCAGCCAGCCGACGTACCAGTCGGGCTGGGCGGGCACGGTCGCCACGTACGGGACATAGGGCCCGTACAGCCACACGGGGTTGATCTGGATGAGCCCGGCCACCAAGGTGATGACGGCTGCCGTGAGGAAGAACAGCCCGAGCGAGCGGAACGTCTGGCCCGGCCAGAAGGACAGGCCCACCACGTTGTCCTCGCGCGCGCCGTGGCCGCGGTACTGCGTGTGCTTCTGGAACCACAGCAGCGCCAGGTGCACGGACACGCCGCCGATCAGCAGGCCGGGCAGCAGCATGACGTGGAACACGAACAGGCGGCTCAGGATCCCCACCGTCGGGAACTCCCCGCCGAAGAACAGCGACGCCACCCACGGTCCCACGAACGGGATCGACAGCATCACCGAATCGATGATCCGCAGGCCGGTGCCGGAGAGGAGGTCGTCGGGCAGCGAGTAGCCCGTGATGCCCTCGCCCAGCGCCATCAGCAGCAGCCCGAGGCCGACCAGGTAGTTGAGCTCCCGCGGGCGCCGGAACGCGCCGGTGAAGAAGATCCGGGCGAGGTGGACCGCGATCGCGCCGAGGAACACGAGCGCCGCCCAGTGGTGGACCTGGCGCATGAGCAGGCCCGCCTCGACCTCGAACGAGAGCTTCATGACCGACGCGTAGGCCGCCGACATCGAGGCGCCCTGAAGCGTCGTGTACGGGCCCTCGTAGGTCACCGGGCGGGCGTCGGGCGTGTAGAACAGGGTCAGGAAGGTGCCCGTGGCGAGCAGCATCACGAACGCGAACAGCGCCACCTCGCCCAGCAGGAAGCTCCAGTGGTCGGGGAACACCTTGCGCATGGCGACGCGGACGGGGGCGGCCATGCCGGTCCGGCGGTCGAACCAGCCGGCTAGGCGCTCCAGCTCGGTCTGGCGTTCGGGCGGGCGCTCGAGCGGCTCAGCCATCGTAGATGTCCCAGAAGGCCGGGCCCACCGGCTCGGCGAAGTCGCCCAGGGCGACGACCGTGCCGTCGGGGCTGATCCTGATCGGGAGCTGCGGCAGCGGGCGGCCGGCCGGCCCGAAGACCGGGACGGCGCCGTCGAGGACGTCGAAGGTCGACTGGTGGCACGGGCAGATCAGCCGGTGCTCGGCGCTCCGGTAGAGCCCCACGGGGCAGCCGGCGTGCGTGCACACCTTCGAGTACGCCACGTACCCCTCGGGGGCGCCCGCCAACCGGTCGGGGGGGAGGCGCAGCAGGCCCGGGCCGACGTTGATCAGCAGCGTCTGGCCGTCGGCCGAGCCCGGGAAGCCCTCGGGGAACCCGGTGACCACGCCGCCCACCGGCACGTCCGAGGCCCTGATCGGCTGGCCGTCGAGACCCACCATCCGCAGGCCGCTCCTCCAGGGCGTCTCGAACAGGCTGCGCCCCGGCGCCGGCCCGAGCGACAGGGCCGGGATCGCAAGGGCTGCCCCGAGCCCGGCGAACGCTCCTGCGAGCGCGCGGACCAGGATCGACCGGCGGGTGATCGCGCCCTCCTCGGCCAGGATGTCCCGGACCGCCTCTGCGTTGGCGGCGTCCGCGACGGGGTGCCGCGGCTCCACCCGCAGCCCGACCGGCAGCAGACGCTGCGACCACAGGATGATCCCGACGCCGATTCCGCCGAGGCACAGCGCCAGCAGCACGCCCTCCACCTGCGTCTGGCCGCCTGCGAGGTAGACGACCAGCAGGGCGAAGCCCGCCAGCATCGAGATCGTGAACACGAGCGCGATGAGGCGCTCGGTCCGCTGCGTGTCGGGACCGGTGCCGTCCGTCACGCGGCGCCCTCGCCGGGCGGCGAGGACCCGGCCGCGGCGACAGCGTCGTCGGGCTCCTTGCGGACCGCGACCCAGCGCGCCACGAGGAGCAGGCCGAGGAGGGTCATCCCGGCCACGAAGCCCTCCGTGACCGGGCCCACCTCCGGCGACGAGACGCCGCCCGGGTGGGGCGCGTTGCGCAGGTACTCGACGTACCCCGCCAGGTTGTCCAGCTGGTCTGGCGAGAACGAGAAGCGCGGCATCGGCACGGGTCCGGACACGACGGCCTCACCGATCGTGGTCGCGCCCGCCTGGTTCAGGGCAGGCGCGACGAACCCGCCGCCGACGGCTCCCCCGCCACCCGCCGGCCCATGGCAGGCCGCGCAGTTGGCGACGAAGATGTTGCGCCCGGCGGCCAGGTCGGCGCCCGACGTGACGACGTTGGGGATCCCCGGGCCCTGCCCGAGCGACGCGACGTAGGCCACGATCGCCTGGCGGTCCGCATCGGAGAACACGGGCGTGCCGCGCTTGGCGGGCGTGGCCGGGTCCGCCAGCGGCATCCGGCCGGTGCGGAGCATGAAGTCGGCGAGCGCGGCCCCGGCAGTGCGGATGTCGGGCCCGTTCGCCGTGCCCGCCCCCTGTGGGCCGTGACAGGCCGCGCAGCTGGTCAGGAACAGCTGGCCGCCTCGCTCCGCCTCCGTCACGCCCGCTCCGGCAGGAGCCGCGGCCGCGGGGACTAGGGCGCCGACAACCGTTCCGGCGGCCGCGACGGCGAGGCTGCCAGCGAGCAGCACGGCGGCGTACGCGATCGCGAGACGGCGGATCGAGGGCGAGCGGCCAGCGGCGCCGGCAGGCGCCACGGCAGGGGCAGATCCGGGGGGGGACGCAGTCACTCGGATTACCATCAGTTGCGGGGTCGCCCCCATCCTACGTCGAACGGCGCCGATCCGCCCGCGGAGGTCCAGACGGTGATCACCACCGCGCACCAGGTCATCGCGCTGCTCGTGGCAGCGACCGGTCTCGTCCTGGTCGCGGTCGTCGCGGTGGGCGCCGGGCGGCGCCGACCGGCGCGTTTCGCGGCGGACCGCGTGATCCTGGCCGCCCTGGCGCTCGTCTCGGTGGGGATCGCGACCGGGCTCGTCGTCCTCCTGACGGGCGGCCGCCCCGCCGACCCGCTCCACCTCGTGTACGCGCTCGCGGCGCTCCTGGTGCTGCCGGTCGTCCGATTCTGGGGCCGCCTCGAGCGCCACCGGACGGTGATGCTGGGCGTCGGCGGCGTGCTGCTGGCGGCGCTGGTGCTTCGGCTGTTCCAGACCGGCTAGCCCCGCAGGCGCGGGACGCCGCGCAGCGGGACCCGATCCGGGCCCAGCCGTCGGGTCGGGCCGGTCAGCGCGCGGTCGACGCGCTCAGGCGGTCTCGCCCTGCTCCGCGAGCCAGGCGGCGTAGTTCGTCTCGTCGACGCCCTTGTCCACGTCGCTCTTGGTCAGGAGCAGCGGGGCCCGCCCGTCGCGGATCGTCTCCTCGGTGATGATGCAGCGCCGGACGTCGGTGCGCTCCGGGATGTCGAACATCACCTCGAGCAGCGACTCCTCCACGATGGAGCGCAGCGCGCGGGCGCCGGTCTTGCGGTCGAGCGCCACCTCGGCGGCGGCCTGGAGGGCCCCCTCGGTGAAGACAAGCTCCACCTTGTCGAGCTGGAGGAACTTCTGGAACTGGCGCGTGACCGCGTTCTTGGGCTCGGTCAGGACGCGCACCAGGTCGTCCACCGTGAGCGGCGACAGGGTGACGATGACCGGCAGGCGGCCGATGAACTCCGGGATGAGCCCGAACTTGAGCAGGTCCTCGGGCATCAGCCGCTCGATGATCTTGGCCCGGTCGGCGCGGGGCGTCTGCCCGTCCGACCCGAAGCCGATCGAGCGCTTCCCCACCCGCTCCTCGACGATCTTCTCGAGGCCGTCGAACGCCCCGCCGCAGATGAACAGGATGTTCGTGGTGTCGATCTGGATGAAGTCCTGGTGGGGGTGCTTCCGGCCGCCCTGCGGCGGCACGTTGGCCACGGTGCCCTCGAGGATCTTGAGCAGGGCCTGCTGGACGCCCTCGCCCGAGACGTCGCGGGTGATGGACGGGTTGTCGGCCTTGCGGGCGATCTTGTCGATCTCGTCGATGTAGATGATCCCGCGCTGCGCCCGGGCGACGTCGAAGTCGGCCGCCTGGATCAGCCGCAGCAGGATGTTCTCGACGTCCTCCCCGACGTAGCCGGCCTCGGTGAGGCTGGTGGCGTCGGCGATGCAGAACGGGACGTCGAGGATGCGGGCGAGGGTCTGGGCGAGCAGCGTCTTGCCCGAGCCGGTGGGGCCCACCAGCAGGACGTTGGACTTCTGCAGCTCCACCTCGTCCACGGCGCTGCCCGCGTTGATCCGCTTGTAGTGGTTGTAGACCGCGACCGAGAGGACCTTCTTCGCCTTCTCCTGCGCGATGACGTACTGGTCCAGCGACATCGTGATCTGGCGGGGGTTCGGGAGCTTCGGCTGGGGAGTGCGCTGCTTGGGCGCCTCCAGCATCTCCTCCTCGATGATCTCCTGGCACAGGTTGATGCACTCGTCGCAGATGTAGACGCCCTGCCCCGCGATGAGCTTGCGCACCTGCTCCTGGCTCTTGCCGCAGAAGGAGCAGCGGTACGGGACCTTGGTTCCCTTGGACCCCGTCGTGGTCACGCGTTCGGTCTCCCGCGCTCTAGCTGCCCGTCGCAGGCCCGGGCTGACCGTCGCCCGGCCCCGCCGCCGGCCCCGCGCCGCCGGCCAGGCCGTGGTCGTGGGCCTGTGCGATGAGCGAGTCGCCGGTCAACGTGTACACCGCGTCGATGATGCCATACGCCTTGGCGTCGTCGGGGCCCATGAAGTGGTCCCGGTCGGTGTCCCTCACGATCTTGTCCAGGGACTGGCCGGTGTGTCGGGCCAGGATCTCGTGGTTCACCTGGACCAGGTGCTCCCACTCCTTCATCTGGATCACCGCGTCGGGCGCGTTGCCCCGGAATCCGCCCGACCCCTGGTGGATCATGATCCGGCTGTGCGGCAGCGCGTAGCGCTTGCCGTTGGCGCCGGCCGCCAGCAGCACCGCCGCCATGGACGCCGCCATGCCGATGCAGATCGTGCTCACCGGGGCGCGCAGGTACTGCATGGTGTCGTAGATCGCGAGGCCGCTGGTGACCACGCCGCCAGGCGAGTTGATGTAGAGGCTGATGTCCTTCTCGGGATCCTCGGATTCGAGGAACAGCAGCTGCGCGATGACCAGGTTCGCGAGGTGATCGTCGATCGCGTCGCCCAGGAAGATGATCCGCTCGCGCAGGAGGCGCGAGTAGATGTCATAGGCGCGCTCGCCTCGGCTGGTGGATTCGATGACCATCGGGACGAGCATCGTCGGTCTCCCTGCGGTGCCTTGGCGGCATCGACTGCTGGTGGCCCGGCGTCAGACGCCGGCGGCAGGCCCACCGACCTCGACGTCGTCGTGGTCGTGGTCGTGGGGCTCGCCCTCGTGGAGGGACCCGGGGATGGCGCCGGGGTCGGTGGCGTCGACGGACGCCGAGGCCTGCGCCTGCGGCGTGTCGAGCGCCGACGGCGCGTCGTCCTCGAGGTGCGGCAGCGCCGGGTGGTCAGGGTGCGCGGCCAGCCAGCGCTCGACCAGCGACTCCACGAGCTGCGTCCGGCGGAGTGTGCTGCGGATGAAGTTGCGGCCGCGCTCGGACTCGAAGTACTTGACGGTCTTCGGGTCCTGGTAGCGGGCGCGGGCCAGCTCGACCTGCGTCTCGACCTCCGCGTCGGAGACCGTGAAGCCCTCCTCGTCGGCGATCCTGGACAGCACGAGCAGCACCTTGGTGCGCTGCTCGGCCGAGGGGCGGAACTCGGCGTGGAGGTCGCGCTCCGCCCTGCCCGTCGCCTTGAGGTAGGCCGGCTCGGTGATCCCCTGCCGGGCGAGCGAGGTGCGGAACTCGTCGTGCATGACCTCGACCTCCTGGTCCACCAGGATGTCGGGCAGCTCGAGCGTGGCGTTGGCCACGGCGTAGTCGATGATCTTGTCGCTGAACTCGTGGCGGGCTCGGTCGAGCGCACTGCGGCGAAGGCGCTGGTCGATGTCCGCCTTGAGCGCAGCGAGGTCGGCGTAGTCGCCCATCCGCTGCGCGAACTCGTCGTCGGCGGCCGGCATGACCTTCTCGCGGAGCTCCTTGAGCTCCACCTCGAATCGGGCCGGCTGGCCGGCCAGACCCTCCTCCGGGTAGTCCTCGGGGAACGTGATGTCGAAGGCCGTGGCCTCGCCCGGCTTGAGCCCGATCAGGTTGGCCTCGAAGCCCGGGATCAGCCGGTCCTCGCCGATGATCAGCGGCATCCGCTCGGACGTGCCGCCCTCGAACGGGACCCCGTCGCGCGTGCCGCGGAAGCCGATCACGGCCCAGTCGCCGTTCTGCGCCCCGCGGTCCTCCACCGCCTTGAGCGTGGCGTTCTGGTCGCGCAGCTCCTCGACGACGCTGTCGACCTTCTCCTGGTCCACAGCCTCGATCTCGGGGGCGAAGTTGAAGTCCTGGTAGTCCCCGAGCCGGACCTCGGGCCGCACCTGCACCGTGGCCTTGTAGCGCAGCGGCTGGCCCTCGATCGCCTCCACGATCTCGACGTCGGCGTTGGTCAGCGGGACGATGCCCTGGCCGATGATCGCATCGCGGTAGGTGGCCTGCACCAGCTGCTCCACCGCCTCATCGAGGACCGCGCCCGGGCCGAGGACCCGTTCGAGGATCGGGCGGGGCGCCTTGCCGGGGCGGAATCCCGCCACGCGCGTGCGCCGGGAGAGGCGCCCGGTGGCCTCGCGGACGGCGCGGTCCAGCCGGTCGGCCGACACCTCGACCTCGAGGAGGATGGAGCTCTTGGGGGCAGTGGAGGCGGTCACATTCATCGCCCGGGGAGTATAGGGCGGGCGGGTGGATCGACGGGGTGCATCGACGGGCCGGCACTTGCGGCACCAGGAACCGTGCGCCCGCCCCGCGGGGCGCAAGCGCCGTCCCACTATGCTGTTGGGCACGGGCGAGTGGCGAAATGGCAGACGCGCCGGCCTTAGGAGCCGGTGCCCCGTGAGGGGCGTGTCGGTTCGACCCCGACCTCGCCTACCAGCTCCTCCGGTATGCGAACCGCGGCGGGCACGCGGCAGGTCGGCCGGATGTCATCCGGTGGGACGACACGGATCTCGCCGATCAGGAGCCGCAGCAGCGCCTTGGTGCGGGCTCGCTGTCCCTGGCGCAGGGCCTCGCCCAGGGCACGACTGAGCGCCCACGAGACGATGGCTGCCTCGACTGGTCTAGCCGGCGCGCCGGCGTCCGCATGCGGCGCCTCGGCCAGCCGGGCCTCGATCGCCGCCAGCTGGGCCTGCAACTCTGAGAGGCGCGACTGCACGAGCGGCGCGTCGAGCTCCCCCGCCTCGAACGCCGCGAAGTAGCGCCCGAGCTTGCGGCGCAGCTCGGCCGCCTCGCGCGTGAGCCTCTCTCGCGCCTGCCTGCGCCAGTCGCGCAGCCGCCGCCGCGTCCTCCAGCGCGGCAGCCACCAGGCCCGTGTCCGCGTGGACCTCGCTCATCTGCGCCAGGTTCGCCTCTTCCAGTTCGTCCTTGGACAGGCGCGGCTGATCGCAGGCGGCCGAGCCCCGCTTCGCCCGGGTGGTGCAGGTGTAGTAGGCGCAGCGGACGCCGCCCCGTCCCCGGGCGCTGGCGCCCACCATGGGATGGCCGCATCGGTCGCACACGCAGGGCAGGGTCGAGAGCAGGTAGTCCGTCGCGATCCGGTGCCTGGTCTCCGGCGAGGCGTCCACGAACAGTCCGCGCATGTCGGACGGCGCGTCGGCTACCGCGCGGGAGCTCGGCGGCGACAACCCGGCCGCCATCGCCTCGGCCTCCTCTCGATCGCCATGACCCGCCGGAGCGTCGGCGCCAACCCGACGCCGTCCTGGCGGCGACGGTCCACGGTAGGGGCGACAAGGGCCGAGGGCGGCACCTCGGTCGGGCTGCCGAGCGTCGACGTCGCCACCAGCGCCCCGTTTTGATGACGAGCGTGACGATGAGCGCGTAGTCCCATTGCTCACATAGATGCTGGTGTGGGAGACACGCTCGGCGGAGTCGTGGACGAGCGCGGCGCTACTGGCGCCGATCGCTAGGGTTGCGAGAGACGCCGCGAGCGGTCTATGGGGAACCGGGACCAGGAGCTTCAGCAGCGGCTACAGATACCTTCGCTCGCCCAGGCGCCGCGAGCCATACTCTGCTCATGGAGGACAAAACCACCCGAGGCGATGTTGACGGCGGTGCCCTGTCTTTTCCCGTCTCGCCGGTGCAGGGCACGAGGCAACGACGCACTCCGCTTGCGGTTGGGGCCCTGGCCGCTCTATCGCTGGCCGCCGGCGTGGCGATCGGGCTCAGCATCGGCGGACGCTCCACTTCGCCCCAGCAGCCGACCACTGTATTCACGACCTCCCAGCCCGCAAGCGCCCCTACTCCGACGGGTGGTGCTGGACAGGGCGGGCCGAGCGCCTTTGCTGCCTTCTTCTCGCCGGCGGACATCATCCAGGGCGTCCGCGGCGGAGATCACTGCAGGACAGCCGGATCCGGCGTGCCGCCAGACTGGCCGACGTCGCCCGCATACACGCTCGTCCGCGCCTGGACTCTCGACTGCGCCGTCGTGGCCGCGTCGCAGGCCGCCTTCGTCCAGGGAGTCGAGGGCGCGGTCGAGGTCGCAGTCAGGACCGCCGCGCCCGGAGCGGAAGCCGGCTTAGCGGACGCCCCCCCGTCGGTGGAGCTGCTGTCCTACACCTCGGGAAGATCGACGGGGTCGGTATCGGTCGTGGCGACGGCGCACGGAGGCACGGTGAACATCGTGGTCGTGTTGACGGAAAGCAACCGCTGACCACCGCCACCCACCGACTGGCGCGGCGCCGACCAGCCATGGACGCCCTATCAGGTCGAGTTTCCGCGCAGCTTTCCCCGCCCGAACGCCGCACCGAGGACCAGGCTGGTTCCGAAGAGAGCTGGGAGCGGGTCGCCACCACGATCGCCCGAGGCATGGTGCGACTGTGCGAGCGAGGCCGTGTTCGCGCCGCCCACGAGCCGCGCGATCTCTGCCGGCGTGGTCATGGGCAGGTCTTTCTCGAACGGGACGTGCCCGCGATCCACGAGGCGGCGTCGTAGCGGGCTCGCCGTCAAGGCGCCACGGCGCAGGGCGAGCACTGTCCGCCGGAATCATCGATCACGACGCCGGCGAACAGGGTCGCGAGCGGAGCACGCAGCCTCGGCGCGGGAGGGTTCACGAAGTAGGGCAACTCGGCGCGGACGGTCGGTCGCGGCGCCCCTGGGGAGCGCCGCGACCGTCACGAGTGCTGCGAGGGCGGCCGCGCCTACTCATCGCAACCCTCTGCTTCATAGCGCCGCGATCAGTTGATCCGCGTCCTCCTCGGGCTGACGCGCGGGCCGGAGAGCCGAGAGGGTCCGTCGTCGGTCAGCAGGTTGTCAGAGTGCAGAGGATGTAGTGGTACCCGGCGTTGCTCAGGCCAGTCGCGCTGTAGACGATGGGTTCGAACCAGCCGGATCCGCCCGGCGGGTTGGCGGCCGTCGAGTCACTGTGCGTCCCGTACGCGAGGAGTCTGCCGGGAGCCGTCTCCAGGCCGACCGGGGCGCCACTGTCGCCCGGGATGGCGTCGAAGTTCTCGACCCACATGTGGCTGACCTGCCTACCGTCCACGTCCTTGGTCTGCTCGATCGCGGTCACCTGGCCGCACAGATACCCGCTCACGAACGCCGACCGGCACACCTGGGTGCCCACCGGCATCCCCGTCAGAGAGGCGATCGCCACGACCTCCGGAATGTCCGAGGTCGACTGCCAGTAGACCAGGTTCTGGTAGCCGGAAGTGGTCCCCCGGGTGATGAGCCCAGCGTCGTAGGTCGGGCCCCAGAGCGAGACCAGGCCGTGCCCGAGCGTCGTGCCCGCATGGCTCCAGTCATTCCCGAGCTGCACCCCCTCGGTCAGGCAGTGGCCGGCCGTCAGGATCAACGGCGCGCCGCTCGAATAGAGCTTCGCGTTGAAGCCAAGAGTGCACTGGTAGGCGGGGTTTTGGACGTCGGTGATCTGGAGCCCACCCTTCGAAGGCGGGCAGTTGGTCCTGCTGCTGCAAGTGTCGGCCTCAGCTGGCATGTTCTCGACGGCCTCCACGGCGCCGTAGCGCGCCTTGAGGGCGGCGACAGCCGAGTCCGTCAGGCCTGTCACTTCGACCCGTACCGCGTTCGCGCGGATGTCGAGTGCGACGCCCTGCAGGTCGATGTCGGCTGTCGCCAAGGAGGCCCGATCGGACCAGATCCGGTCCTCGAGCGCCTGGAGCGACTGCTGCGAGTTCGCGACCGCGGCCACGCGATAGCTAACCGGGCTCGCCAGATGCTGGGCGAAGCCCTTGCCGAAGGCCAGGGGGTCGCCCGCGACGAGTATCACCGGCGTCCCGCCGTCGAGCTGATCGATGTACCAACCGCCGAACACTGGCTGGGCAGCGGCCCACTCCGCGGCGGGGGTGGCGGCGAGCTGGACATCGATGCGCCGCTGCATCTCGGCGCCCTCGGTGGCGGTCAGCGGCACTCCAAAGCGGGTGTTCGGAAACGCGGCGGCGTCTGTGAGCGACTGCTGAACGTAGGCCGCGTCGGACCGGAGCCCGAAGCTCTCCCGATATTGGGCTGCCCTCGCCGACATGGAGGTCGCTCCCGCGATCGCATTCGCCGGTCCCGAATCGGCGTTCGCCGCGGCATGAATGACCGGTGCCAGTGTGCCCGCCGCGACGACGATGGCGGCGGCCATGGCCACTTTGACGCGATTCATTCAGTCCCCCTCTAACGGCTCAAATGCCGGTATCGCGTCGCCGCGAAGCGCCTGGGTGAGTTGGGGGGCAGTCTGCGCTTCCGAAACCTGCGAGTTTCGGGGTTGCCGCATGCGTGCAGACGCGCGGCGGTCACGCACAAACCGGAAACCGACAAACCCCCGATCCCCCGGCTGAGCCCCCAAGCCCCTTGCCGACGGTCGCCATCCTGTAAGCGCCGCAGCAGCCCCGCAAAGGGCCACATGTCACGAGTTAGCGCCCCCGCTTTCGGCGCAAGGGCGTCCGGCAACTCCTCGGCTTCGCCACCCCTCCTCGCTCCGATTCCTGCGTATCAGCCGAAGGCTGTCGTGACGCCGCAGGCGCGCCCTCTACCCTGGAGCGGCCGAGCTATGAGGTAGGTTCGGCGGGGCCAAGTCCACTCGCCCCGCCCACATCATCCCCGTCGCCGCCGAGCTACCGCCAAAGACCGGCGAACGGAGCCGGACGCCCGGTTCGGGTACTGACCGACCTCGCCTACCATGCCGACCTCGCCTGCAAGCCGACCTCGCCTGCCAGGGTCGAGCCCACGCCGCCGGAGTCGGCGACGGTTGGGCACCGGTCGCCGTGGGGGCTTGCAAGCGCTGCGCGCCGACCTGGGCGCAGCGGACGCTACCTCGCCGGGCGGCCCGGCTTCGGGTTCGAGGGCCGTCGGGCGTCCGCCTTCGCCAGTCCTTCGGCGACCTGGGCGTTGTCAGCGCCCAGGATCTCGTCGGCGAGCCTCACGCCGTAGCGCACCGCGACGGGCCTGCCCACGGAGAGGAGCAGCTTGGCGACGGCGCCGGTCAGGTCTCGGGACCGGAGCTCGGGCGCGCGCTCCTTGAGATACCCGGCGAACTCGCGCTCGATGATGCCGCGGACCTTCTCGCCGTCATCGCCGAGCGCCCCCAGCGCCCGGTCGATGTCCTTGGGCAGCATCGACTTGGGGAGCGGGGCGGGCTTGCCGAAGATGGCGTGCCGGGCCCCGCGCAGCACCCGCCTGGGCCCGCCCGCGATGATGAACCCGGCGCCCGCCACCGCGCCCGCGGCGCGGACGGGGTTGCGCCGCACCTTCGCCTTGACGTCGATCGCGGCCCGGGCGGACGCCTCGAGACGGAGCAGCTCCTCGTCGAGCCGCCCGCGGGCGGCGGCCACCTCGGCCCGAGCCGCTAGGACGTCGGGCCGAGCGGATTGCGTGCCTTCGCCCACTCGATCGTCTCCTTGGCGCTGTCGATGGTCTGCTGCGGCCAGAACCGGGGCTTGATGGTCTCGACGTCGATGCCCGCGGCGGCGAGCCTGCCCCCGAGCACGCCGAGGTAGGCGGCGTACGCAGTTGCGAAGCCGAGCGCGGCGCCGACGCGCCAGCCGAAGTCGCAGGACAGGATCGCCCCGACCACCCCGCCCGCGACGAGGCCCGACAACAGCCCCCCGATGGCACCGCCCGCGCCGGCGGCCCGCGCGCCCGCGACGAGGCCCACGATCCCCAGCACGACGCCGACGACCACTACCCCGACGACCAGCGGGCGGTACGCCGGGTCGAGCCCCGGACCCGCGGCGTCGCCGATCCAGACCCAGAGGCGATTGAACCAGCTCGCGCCGAGGACGACGAACGCCACCACGCCGGCGACGACGCCGATCATCGCGGACGGGGCCGGGCCCTCCAGCCTGAGACCCGCGACGACTGCGGTCGCGGCCGCCGCGATCAGCAGCTCGGCGCCCAGGAGGAGGCCCCAGCCGATGCTCCCGAACAGCCACTGCCCGAGGAAGAGCATGGCGGCCACCGGCAGGAAGATGCCCAGCAGCAGGAGGGCGGCGATGGCGATCCCCGCGTAGGCGGCCGCGTAGGCGACCTCACCCTTGATGGCCTCGGCCTCCGCCCTGCCGAGCGCGATGTGGGCGCGGACCACCCCCAGGACGGCATCCTTGGTGGCCCTGAGCTGGGCGATCAGCCCGGGCGGCTCGCCGCCGCGGCCGCCGCTGTCGGCCGCCGGCCCTGCGCCGGATCCACTGGCCGCGCCGCCGGTCTGACCGCTGGCCGCCGAAGTCGGTTCCCCGCCGCCCCCTGCGCTGGCGCCGCCCGTGGTCTGGGCGGGCTCGGACTCGGGGCGCTCCGTGTGCGGGTCGGGCCGGTCGGGATCCAGCGGTCTTCCTCCCGGATGGTGGCGGCTGGCCTCGCGCGAGGCTGCGCCCATTCTACCCGCGGTCGGCCGCCCGGAGGGCATCCGATCTCCCGGCAGACGAGGAGTCCGGTGCGACCCGACGCGTCGGCGCGGCAGCGCAGGGTACGCTGCGTCTATGGACGAGCCCAACCTTCCCGCCGCGCCCGGCCGCGCGCTCCTCCTGGCTGAGCTCCTCGCCATCGGCACCGAGTTGACCGTCGGCGAGACCACCGACACCAACAGCGGCGAGCTGGCGCGGTCGCTGGTCGCCCAGGGCGTCGGAATCACCCGCGTCACCGATCTCCCCGACCACCAGCCCACGGTCGTCGAGGCGCTGCGCGCCGCCCTCGGCCGGGCCGACCTGGTCGTGTGCACGGGCGGTCTGGGGCCGACCCCGGACGACCTCACCCGCGAGGCCGTGGCCGAGGTCTGCGGCGAGGAGCTCGTGACGGACCCCGGGACGCTGGCATGGCTCGAGGGCATGTGGGCGCGACGGGGCCAGCCGTTCCCGGCCGCGAACGTCAAGCAGGCGTGGACCATCGCGTCGGCCTCCTCGCTCGCGAACCTTCACGGGACGGCGCCCGGGTGGTGGGTGGACCGGCCCGACGGCCGGGTGATCGTCCTGCTGCCGGGGCCGCCGCGCGAGATGGTCCCGATGTGGCGCGACGCCGTGCTCACCCGGCTGGTCGCCCGCGGTGTCGGCGATGACCTCGACGTCCGGACGCTGCGGCTCACGGGCATCGGCGAGTCGCAGGTGGTGGACCGGCTCGGAGAGGAACTCCTGCGGCGCACCAATCCGGTGGTGGCCACCTACGCCCGCCACGAGGCGGTGGACGTGCGCATCTCGGCGCGCGCTGCGAACGGTCACGCGGCAGCCGAGATCGGGGACGAGGCCGAAGCCGCGGTGCTGTCCATCCTCGGCGAGCACGTGTGGGCCCGTGGGGGAACCACCTGGGGCGAGGCGCTCGGGGACGCCCTGGCCGCCCACGGCTGGACCCTCGCCACGGTCGAGCGCGGCAGCGCCGGAGCGCTGGTCGCCCTCCTGCGCGGCATGCCAGGCCTCCGGCGAGGTGAGGTGCTCGCGGCCGACGACGAGCCGTTGCCGAGCCCTGCGTTCGAGGTCGAGCTCGAGCTGCGCGAGGCAGAGCGCATCCGGGCCAAGGCCCGCGCCGACGTCGGCCTTGCGATCCGGGTGGAGACGGCCGGCCAGGACACCGCCGTGCACGTGGGGGTGGTCACCCCGACCGGGCGCCATGCCGAGCGGCGGCTTGCGTTTCTCGGCGGGCGCCAGGGCGCGGACCGGGCTGCGATCGCCGGGGCCGCGGTGCTCCAGGGCTTCCTGCGCAAGTAGTCCCGGCGGGCTGCCGCACGGAGGGCGACAGCCCGCCGGACCCTCAACCGCTCAGCGGTTCGTGTGGCGCCCGGTGGTGCACTCGCACCGCCAAGCGGAGCTGGTGACGGTCGCAGAGCCGCGGGCAGCCGTCAGTCGAACCGGATAGCGGTCAGACTGCGGCTCGGAGAGTCGCAGTGACCGCCTCACGGTTCGCTAGCAATGCCTCCGAGCGTCGAGGGCTCCGGCCTAGTTGACCGTCAGGATCGGCATCGCGGCCGTGGCCGCGCGGACGCTCATGGCGGCCGCCACGAGGCCGGCCATGTGCTCGAGCGCCTGGGCGGCCGGCCCAGGCTCGCGCTGGGCCACGGCGGGCACGCCCGCGTCGCCGCCCTGGCGGACGGTCACGTCGAGCGGGACCTTGCCCAGGAACTCGATCCGGTGCTCCTGCGCGAAGCGCTCGCCGCCGCCCCGGCCGAAGATCTCGGTCGCCTCGCCGCAGTGGGGGCAGACGAAGGCGCTCATGTTCTCGACGATGCCGATGATCGGCACGTTGAGGCGCTGGAGCATCGAGAGCGCCTTGGCGACGTCCGCGAGCGCCACGTCCTGGGGCGTCGTCACAAGTACCGTGCCGCTGATCGGCACCGCCTGCGCCAGCGTCAGCTGCGCGTCCGAGGTGCCGGGCGGCAGGTCCACCACGAGGTAGTCGAGCTCGCCCCACTCCACATCGCGCAGGAACTGGCTGATGGCGCCGCCGATGAGCGGGCCGCGCCACACGATGGGCTGGCCCTCGGGGACGAAGAACTGGATCGAGATCGCCTTCACGCCGTGTCGCTCGAGCGGGATGATCTTGTTGTTCGCGCTCGCGGTGGGCTGGCCGTCGATGCCCAGCATCATCGGGATGTTGGGGCCGGTGATGTCAGCGTCGAGCAGCCCGACAGTCGCCCCGGCCTTCGCCAGTGCGACGGCGAGGTTGACGGACACGGTGCTCTTGCCCACGCCGCCCTTGCCCGATGCGACGGCGATCACGTTCTTGACGCCCGGCACCAGCTGCTCGGGCGTGCGCGGCGCGGCGCGCCGGACGGTGGCCGCCCAATCAATCGCGACCCTGGTCACGCCGAGGGGGCTGAGCGCCCTTCGGACCTCACCCTCGATCTGGTCCTTCAGCGGGCAGGCGGGCGTGGTGAGCTCGATCGTGAAGGCGACCTCGAAGCCGGCGACCGACAGGTCGCGGACCATGTTGCGGGCCACGAGGTCACCGCCCAGCTCTGGCTCCTGGACGGTGCGGAGGGCTTCGAGGACGGCGGCCTCGGAGAGCGCGGGCATTGGGCTTCCTCGCTGAGCGGGACGTGGGCGCCGGCGGCAAGGGGGCGCCGGAACACCGGCGCCACGATCGTACCGCCGCCGGGCGAAGCCCGCCGCGGAGGCCGCGCCAGCGGCAGGCTCCAGCGCATGGCCGCCCGATGGCGCTGCGTCCGCCGCGCGTCAGCGGCGGGGCCGATCCGATCCCGTGGCGGGGAGGGCGGAACGGCACTGCCGTCGCTCCCAGAACTGCCGGGTGCTGGCGTGCCTATCGGGCGAAGCGAGCGGTCAAGACAACGAATCGCGCCGGATGCATTGCCGCATGGTCACGAGATTCGTCGTGACATTCGTCGCATAGGGCGCACCTCGCAGCCTCGCGGAGGGTGCCATTTGACACGGCATTCGGCCGGACCCTATTGTTCGGCCGCGTTCCCTACTGTAGTTCGGCAGCCTTTGCGGACAGCGGCGGCCGTTCCGCGACATCGGCCCCCAGGTTCGTCTTCCCATCCGACGGCAGGCAGATCAGGAGTACTCCGAGCGTGGCAGAGATCGAGGTCCGTCTCGTCGACGTGACCAAGCGGTTCGGCGATTTCACCGCCGTCGACGCGATCAACCTCGAGGTTCGCGACGGGGAGTTCTTCTCGCTGCTGGGACCGTCCGGCTGCGGCAAGACAACCACCCTCCGGATGATCGGCGGCTTCGAGGAGCCCACCTCGGGCCTGATCGAGCTGAGCGGCCAGGATGTGACCTGGCTGCCGCCCTACAAACGGAACGTCAACACGGTGTTCCAGAACTACGCCCTGTTCCCGCACCTCACCATCAGCGAGAACATCGCGTTCGGCCTCCGGCGCCGGAACGTCAAGGGCGACGAGGTCACGCGTCGGGTGACCGAGGCGCTCGAGCTGGTGCAGCTCACCGGCTACGAGGAACGCAAGCCCGGCCAGATCTCCGGCGGCCAGGCGCAGCGCGTCGCCCTCGCACGCGCCCTGATCAACCGACCGTCCGTCCTCCTCCTCGACGAGCCGCTGGGCGCCCTCGACCTCAAGCTGCGCAAGCAGATGCAAGTCGAGCTGAAGCGCATCCAGCAGGAGGTCGGGATCACGTTCATCTACGTGACCCACGATCAGGAGGAGGCGATGACGATGTCCGATCGCATCGCCGTCATGAACAAGGGCCACTACGAGCAGCTGGGCGGACCCGAGACGCTCTACGAGCACCCGCAGACGCGTTTCGTGGCGGGCTTCCTGGGCGTGAGCAACCTCATCCCGGCCGCAAGGGACAGCACGGCGGACGACTACGCGGTCCTGCGGCTTCCGGACGGCACGGCGGCCCGGGCACCCCGGGCGCTGCTGGAGGGCATGAGCGGGTCGGTGGCGCTCGGCGTGCGCCCGGAGAAGATCCGGCTCAAGGAGCCGACCGACGAGATCGGCGGCCAGTTCAACCGCCTCGAGGGCGTCATCCGCGACGCGTCGTACATCGGAGTCTCGACGCAGTACATCATCGAGCTCGCGGACGGCCGCCGCATCACGGTCTTCGAGCAGAACGTCGAGCGCGCCACCAAGGCCGAGCTGTGGGGGCCCGGCGAGCGAGTCGCGATGGCGTGGCTGCCCGACCACAGCTTCGTCGTGCCCGACGAGGGGGTCGTCGAGCAGGTAGGGATTGCCGCTGTCGAATAGCCCACGAACTCCCCCACCCCCCCGGACCGCACCCGTCAGTCGAGGAGCAGCGAGGACACCGATGACCACCAAGGACGAGCTGACCGCCACCCCGATCTCCCGCCGCCGCATGCTGCAGGGCGGCGCGCTGGTGGGCGCGGCCGCGTTCCTCGCCGCCTGCGGGACGAAGGGAACGGCCTCGCAGGCGCCGACCGCCGCGCCGACGGCCGCCGCCACCGCCG
>JAKAMV010000622.1 GCA_021812735.1 Chloroflexota bacterium
GGGAGGTACTGGACGCTCAACCCGCGCGAGTACGCCGATCCCCGCAAGCACGGCCCCGGGTACCAGGAACGGGCGAGGCGCGCGTCGCAGCTCGAGGCAGCGCGACGAGCCGGTGTGCGGCTGTCTGAGGATGGGGTGCCGGGGGGCTCGGGCCCGTCGGCGGCTTCGACACCCCAGCCGCCGCCACCGCCCTGGGCGTCGCCGTCGGCCTCGTCGGCATCGCCCGCTCGCGACTCGAACCCGGACGGGCCGGCCGGACAGCGCCGCGCCGATCGGCGCCCGACGGGCCCGGGCGCGCCCTAGACTTGGCCGATGGTGCGCCGCCACGACCCCGCTGATATCTCGTCTGCCGCCCAGGAGTACCTGCTCGCGCTGCGGGTGATGGGTTCGGACGGGCGTACCGCGACGAGCGCCCAGCTGGGCCGCCATGTCGGCGTGAGCACGCAGGCGGCCTCGGAGATGTGCCGGCGACTCGCCTCGGACGGGCTTCTGGAGCCCTCCACCGGCCGGGGGTTGGTGCTCACCACCGCCGGCCGCGCCGCTGCTGACGCGATCTTCCGCCGCCACGCCCTGCTCGAGTGGCTCCTCACCTCGGTCGTCGGCCTGTCGTGGGCGGAGAGCGACGCGGAGGCTGCCCGACTCCAGGGCGCGCTCTCGCCGCGGGTCGAGACCCGGCTCGACGAGCTGCTGGGGCATCCCGAGACGTGTCCCCACGGGAATCCGATCGACCAGGAGACGGCGCGGCGGCGGCCGGCCGGCGCCCCCCTGTCCGAGATGGAGTCCGGCACCCGCGCGACCGTCCTGCGGATCACCGAAGAGGCCGAGGACGACGCCGCACTTCTCTCCTACCTCGAGGCGCGCGCCCTGACGCCGGGCGCCCACATCACCGTGCTCGCGCGGTCGGAGTCGCTCGATTCCCTGACGCTCGACGGCCCCCGCGGACGGGCGACGCTTGGGTTGCGGCCCGCCGCGCTGATCCGCGTTCTGCCGGGGGAGGCGGACCCGGCGCTGTTCCACAGGGTCCCGGCGCCGCTCGGGTAGGACGACCGGGCGAGCGAGACCTCTCTCGCCCGGTCGTTCGGCTCACGTGCCGGCAAGCGCGCTCGCCCGGGGTGCGCCTCAGCCGGCCCGATCGTCGAGCGACGCGAGGAAGTCGGCGGGCGTCTCGTGCCTCGATCGGTGGTCCCCATGGCACGCCAGCCTGCGCGCCGCCGCTCATGCGGGACTGAGCGCACCCTTGCACGTGGATTGGCCGGGTCGAACGATCCGGTCTCAGGTGGGTCTTGGTCGGGGCGCCCCGTACAATTCCACCATGCCCCCCGACATCCGCGTCCGGATCGCGCCCAGCCCGACCGGCCCCCTCCACATCGGCACGGCTCGCACCGCGCTGTTCAACTACCTGTTCGCGCGCCATGTCGGTGGCACGTTCCTCCTCCGCCTCGAGGACACCGACGTCGCGCGCAGCACCGCCGCCTTCGAGAGGGACATCCTCGACGGGCTCCACTGGCTGGGCATCACCTGGGACGAGGGCCCGGGCGTGGCGGGGCTGGAGGAGGCGGGGCCGTACGCGCCGTACCGCCAGATGCTGCGCCTGGATTCGTACGCCGCGGCCGCGGAGCGCCTGCTCGCCGATGACGCCGCCTACCGCTGCTACTGCACCCCCGAGCAACTCGAAGCCGACCGCCGCGAGCGCGAGGCCGCCAAGCTGCCGCCGGCCTACAACGGCCGGTGCGCGAACCTGACCCCCGACGAGCGAGCGGCGAGGGAGGCCGAGGGCCGATCGGGCGCGCTCCGCTTCCGCGTCCGGAAGGGCGTCGTCGGCTGGAACGACATGGTCCGCGACAGGGTCGAGATCGACACCGCCAACCTGGGCGGCGACTTCGTCATCGTCCGCGCCGACGGCACCCCGCTCTACCACTTCACCGTGGTGGTGGACGACGCGGCGATGCGGGTCAGCCACGTGATCCGGGGCGAGGACCACGTCAGCAACACGCCCAAGCACATCCTGCTGTTCGAGGCGCTCGGCTACGAGGTCCCGGTCTTCGCCCACCTCCCGCTCATCCTCAACCCCGACGGCTCCAAGATGAGCAAGCGCAAGAGCCAGACTGCGGTCGCCGACTACATCGCCCAGGGGTTCACGCGCGAGGCGCTCGTCAACTATTTCGCGTTCCTCGGCTGGTCGCCCGGCACGGAGGAGGACGTGATGGACCTCGCGACGCTCGAGCAGCGGTTCGAACTCGACAAGGTGCAGAAGGGGGGCGCCCGTTTCGACCGCGAGCGCCTGGAGTGGCTCAACGGCCAGTGGATCCGCCGCCTGGGCGATGACGACCTGGTCGCACGCCTCCTGCCGTTCACCGAGGCCGCGGCGGCCGCCGGCGTGATCGAGCGCGCACCGGTCGAGGACGAGCTGACCGCGCTCCTGCCCCTGGTCCGCGAGCGCCTGTCCACGCTGGCGTCGATCACCGACGTCGTCGGCTTCCTGTGGCGTGATGTCCGGCCCGATCCCGCGGCGCTCGTGCCCAAGCGCTGGGACCGGGCGACCACGGCCGAGGGGCTGGCCGCCGCTCGGGACGCCCTGGGCGCCCACGACCCGGTGACCTGGGAGGCCGACGAGCTCGAGCCGCCCCTGCGCGCCCTGGCCGAGGCGCGAGGCTGGAAGGCTGGCGACCTGTTCATGGCGATCCGCATGGCCGTTACGGGTCAGGCGGCGACGCCGCCGTTGTTCGACGTGCTGGTCGCGTTGGGACGCGAGCGGACGCTGTCCCGGCTGGACGCGGCGATCGGCGCCCTGCGTGCGGCGGGATAGGGGCATCCGCAATGGGTGCGTGCCGCCAACGCCTTCAACCGAGCGTTGACCTGCCATGAACCAAGCGTTAACGGACCCGCTCGACGATGGCACCCACATGGGACGGACGATCCTCGTCGTTGACGACGAGGCAACGCTGCGGGAGACTCTGGTCGAGGCCCTTGAGCTCGAGGGGTACCGGGCCATTCCCGCGGGCGACGGGCGCGAGGCGCTCGCCAAGTTCCGGTCCGAGCACCCCGACCTCGTGCTCCTCGACCTCATGCTCCCCGAGCTGTCCGGCGTCGAGGTCTGCCGCATCCTCCGCGCCGAGTCGTCGGTGCCGATCGTGATGCTCACCGCGCGCGACAGCGAGGTGGACAAGGTGGTCGGCCTCGAACTGGGTGCCGACGACTACGTTACCAAGCCCTTCTCACTGCGCGAGCTGACCGCCCGGATCCGGGGTATCTTCCGCCGGGCCGAGCGCGTCGCGACGTCCACCGTTCCCGTTCCGGCCGTCGCCACGGCGGCGCCCCCGCCCGTCAGCGTCGGCCGGGTGCAGGTTGACCTCGCCGGCCACCGGCTCCTGCGCGGTGGCAAGCCGGTCCCGGTCAAGCCCAAGGCGTTCGAGCTGCTCGCGTTCCTGCTCCGCAACCCGGGCCAGGTGTTCACCCGCGACCAGCTCCTCGAGCACGTCTGGGGCTACGACTACGCGGGCGAGACCCGAACGGTGGACGTCCACGTCCACTGGCTGCGCATGGAGGTGGAGGAGGACCCGGCCGCTCCGGCGCTCCTCCAGACGGTGCGCGGCGTGGGGTACGTGCTCCGCCGCGACTGACGTCGCTCGGCCACTGAGTGCTGCGCGGCCCCCGCTGCGCGCCGCCCCGCTGCGCGCCGCCCCGCTGCGCGCGGCCCCGCTGAGTCAGGTCCGACTCGTCACGCGGGCGTCGCCGTACGACCAACCTGGAAAACGGGCCTCTGGGGCCGGGGGCACGCATGGCCAAGCGGCTGCCGAGTCTGACGCGACTCAGCAGCGGGAACGCAGGAGGATGCAGGAGGATGCAGGGGGGATGCAGGGGGGACGCAGGGGGAAGTGGAGGTCTCCGTATGGGGGGCGCATAGGCGCAGGAGCGCAGGCGTAGGGACGAAGGGGGGCACCGGTTCGCCAGCGGACGCAGGGACAGCTATCGCCTCCGCACAGGCCGGGCGGCCCAGGCCCGGCGGGGCGCATCTGGCTCGGGCGAGGCGTGGACCGCCGTTGCGCGTGCGCCCTTTGCGCGCCCGGGTGAAGATCCGCGCCATGACGAGCACGACGATGGGCCGGCCCGACGCCATCCACAGATACATCGAGCGGGTGGGCTACCGGGAGCCCGGCATCCTCGCCCGGCTGCGGGCGGAGACCTCGAAGCATCCCCAGGCCGGAATGCAGATCGCGGCCGAGCAGGGGGCCCTCTTGACGCTGCTGACCGAGATCATCGGCGCCCGGCGGTGTCTGGAGATCGGCACGTTCACCGGCTACTCCTCGCTCGCCGTGGCGCTGGCACTGCCGCCCGACGGGCTGCTGCTCTGCTGCGACGTCTCGGACGAGTACACACAGACCGCGCGTCGCTACTGGGCCGAGGCGGGCGTGGCCGACCGGATCGAGCTTCGTCTCGGCCCCGCGGTCGAGACGCTCGACGCGCTGCTCGCTGCGGGCGCCGAGGGCACGTTCGACCTCGCGTTCATCGACGCCGACAAGCCGGGGTACCCGGCCTACTGGGAGCGCTGCCTGCGGCTCGTGCGACGCGGCGGCCTGATCGTCCTCGACAACATGCTGTTCCACGGGCGTGCCGTCGAACCCCAGCCGGGCGACGAGAGCGGCCAGGCGATCAACGCCATGAGCGAGCGCATCGCGGCGGACGAGCGGGTGACCCACGTGCTGCTCGGGATCGCCGACGGGATGACGATCGCGCGCAAGCGGTAGGTGGCCGACTGCGGTCGGGCTATGCCTTGGCGAGGATCCGCTCGATCACCTCGGCCGCGTCCTCGCCGGCGTCGATCGCCTCCTCGAGGATCGAGTAGAGGTCGCGGAACTTGATGACCTCGAGCGGGTCGAGGCGGTCCTTGAACAGGCGGCCGATGGCGCTCCGCGAGACCTGGTCAGCCTTGTGCTCGAGCTCGTGGACCGTGGCCAGGTGCGCGGCGATGTCCTTGCCGGACTCGAGCTTCCGCAGCGCATCGACCAGCTGCGACGCCTGCGCGGTGAGGATGCCGACCATCTCGCGGCACTCCTCGGTGGGCTGGGCGACGCCGTAGATCTGGAACGTCTCGGCGGCAGCCTGGATGTTGTCGACCACGTCGTCGAGGTGGGACGTCAGCTGATGGATGTCCTCGCGGTCGAAGGGCGTCGTGAACGAGCGCTCAAGGCGCGCGAGCACCTCGCTGTCGATCTGGTCGCCCCGCTTCTCGAGTGCCTGGATCTCGGCGATCCGCTCGTCGAGCCGGTCGTACGAGACAACGAGGTCCTCGAGCTGGCGGGCGGCGGCGAGCAGGTTCTCGCCGTCCTCGATGAACAGGCCGAAGAACTTCTCGTCGTGGGGGATCAGGCGGACCATCGGTGGCCTCCGGCTTCGGGCGAACAGCAGGGCACAGGCGGGGAGGGGAGCGCGCTCATGTGATCCCCGCCGTGGTGAGGACGATCCATACGACCGCCCCAATCGAGGCCGACGCGGGGATCGTCAGGACCCAGGCGACGAGGATCCGGCGGGCCACGCCCCAGCGGACGCCGCGGACGCCCTTGCTCGAGCCGACGCCCATGATCGCGCTTGAGATGACGTGCGTGGTCGAGACTGGCATCCCGAAGTGGGCGGCGCCCAAGATCACCGAGGCAGCGGTCGTCTCGGCGGCGAACCCGTGGATCGGCTCCAGCTCGACGACTCGGTGGCCCATGGTGTGCATGATCCGCCAGCCGCCCGTGGCGGTTCCGAGCGACATCGCCGTCGCCGCGATGACGATCACCCAGACCGGCACATCGTTGGTGGGCAGGACCCCGGCCGAGAACAGCGCGAGCGTGATGATGCCCATCGTCTTCTGCGCGTCGTTGCTGCCGTGGGCGAACGCCATGTAGGCGGCGGAGAAGACCTGGAGCCGCCGGAAGCCGCTCGCCATGGGCCTGCGGCGCGCGTGGCGGAAGATCCACAGCAGCGCGACCATCAGCACGAACGCGCCGATGAAGCCGATCATCGGCGAGGTGACCAGCGGGAAGATCACCTTGGTGATGATCCCGTCCCACTTGAAGGCGCCGGTCCCGACGGCGATGGCCGTGGCGCCCTGCAGGCCGCCGATCAGGGCGTGGCTCGAGGAGCTCGGCAGCCCGAGCCACCAGGTGATGAGGTTCCAGGCGATCGCGCCCAGGAGCGCCGCCGCGACCATGACGCTGGTGGTCGTGCGGTCGTCGACCAGGCCCGCGCCGATCGTCTTCGCGACCGCGGTTCCCGCGAAGGCGCCGGCGAAGTTGAAG